>JBGPMX010000384.1:0-5412 GCA_041487215.1 Planctomycetia bacterium
ACATGCGCTGCGAGCCGTTCGAGGCGGATCGCGTGGCCGAGCTGGCCGATTGCGTCTTCTCGACCCTGCCGCACACGGCCAGCATGGAGGCCTGCGGCGCCCTGGTCGAGCGCGGCTGCCGGGTAATCGACTTCAGCGCCGACTACCGCCTGCGCGACCCGAACCTGTACGCGCAGTGGTACGGCGCGAGCCACAGCGACGTTTCCCACCTGGGCGAGGCGGTGTACGGGCTGCCGGAGATTTACGGCGATGACATACGCGGGGCACGGCTGGTGGCCAATCCCGGCTGCTACCCGACCGCCGCGATCCTCGGCCTGGCGCCGCTGGCCGCCGGCGATCTCATCGAGCTTCGAGGCATCGTCGTCGACGCCAAGAGCGGGGTGTCCGGGGCTGGCCGCACGCCCAAGCTGGCCTACCATTTTCCGGAATGCAACGAGAGCACGCAGGCGTACGCCGTGGGGACGCACCGCCACACGCCCGAGATCGACCAGGTCATCAGCGAGATCGCCGGCGCACCGGCCGAGGTCGTTTTCACCCCGCACCTCGTGCCGATGGACCGGGGCATCTTCACCACCATGTACGTGCGGCCGAAGCGGAATTTCACCGAGACCGAGCTCTTGGACACCTACCGCGGCTACTTCGGCGCTGCCCCGTTCGTGCGGGTCACGACGCGCATCCCCGCCACGAAAGATTCGGCCGGCACGAACTTCTGCGACGTGACGCTCCGCGTCGTGCGCGGGCAGATCGTCGTGCTCGCCTGCCTGGACAACCTGATCAAGGGGGCGGCGGGCACCGCCGTGCAGAACTTCAATCTCATGCACGGCTACCCGGAAACGACCGCGCTGCTATAAGACTGCGTAACCAAACCAGGCCGTGAGACGCGAGTTTCGTCGATGAACAACTCCGTGCCGCTCCCCGGCGGCTTCCGCGCATCGGGCGTCGCCTGCGGGATCAAGCGTGACCCCGCGAAGCTGGATCTCACCCTGGTCGTGAGCGACCGCCCCGCCGCGGCGGCCGGCGTATTCACCCGGAACCGGGTGGCCGCGGCTCCGGTCCGGCTGTCCCGCACACGGGTGCCCAGCGATCAGGCGCGCGCCGTGGTGGCGAACTCGGGGAACGCAAACGCCTGCACGGGGGCTGCCGGGCTGGCGAACGCACGGCGCATGACCGACCTGGTAGCGACCGGGCTGGGATCGCCCGCCGACGCGGTGCTGGTCTGCTCGACCGGCGTGATTGGAGAGCCGCTGCCCATGGCGCGGATCGAACTGGGCATCGCACGCGCACTCGATTCGCTGAGCGGCGAGGCCGGTGCGCTCGAGCGCGCCGCGCGCGGCATTATGACGACCGACACGGTGCCGAAGCTGGTCACGCGGGACGCGGAGCTGGACGGAACGCGCATCCGGGTCAGCGGCATCGCCAAGGGAGCGGCGATGATCGGGCCGAACATGGGCACCATGCTGTCGTTCCTGCTCACCGACGCGCGCATCGCCGCGCACGAGCTCCAGGGGATGCTCGCTCGTGCGGTCGAACGCAGTTTCAACTGCATCAGCGTCGAAGGACACACGAGCACGAACGACACCGTGCTGGCGCTGGCCAGCGGCGCGGCCGGCGCAGAGGCTCTCTCCGGAGAAGCTGCGGACCGGTTCGCCGCACTCCTGGCGGATGCCTGCACCGAGCTCGCGCAGAAAATCGTGCGCGATGCCGAGGGAGCGAAGCACTTCGTGACGATCGACGTCGTGGGCATGGCCAGCGAGCCGGACGCGCTGCGCATCGCGCAGACGGTCGCCGGCAGCCCGCTGGTAAAGACAGCCATCTATGGGGCCGATCCCAACTGGGGGCGTTTCGTCTCGGCGGCCGGCTACGCCGGCGTCCCATTCGACGAGATGGAACTCCGCCTGTGGCTGAACGGCACGCTGCTCTTCGAGCGCGGCGCGCCCGTGCCGTTCGATGCACGCGCCGTCTCCGAGCGGCTGCGCGGCGAACGGGACGTGGACCTGCGGCTCGAGTTCTCGCTCGGGACAGCAAGCTGTCGCTGGTGGACGTGCGATCTCACCGAGGAGTACGTGCGGCTCAACGCCGATTACCACACGTGAGAATCCTCTTGATCCGTTCCCAGGGCTTCGCTAGGATTCCGCCACAATTGAGGAGGCGGTGAGGAAGCAACTGCGATAACGCGGTCGAGGCGTCCGGAATATCCTGCCTGTCATCCCCCGCGTGGTCGGATCGCGGAATCTGAGTGCACGCCCGCCGAATCGAGCAGCCCATTCCCCCCTCGGAACGACGATGACCACCGCACGCCGCGGAACGGTCCGCCGGCGCAGTCAGCTTTCCTGTTGCTTTAAGGCCTGTTTGTCGAAGGGAGCGCAAGTCCATGGCACGTGGGTCGATCAAGAAAATTGTTCCGGATCGTGGCTTCGGTTTTATCCGCCCGGAACGGGGGCCGGACGTTTTCTTCCACTGCTCGACGGTCCAGGGCGCCGCCTTCGAGTCGCTCGCCGAGGGCCAGGAGGTGGACTACGAGCTCGAAGACGCCACCGCCAGCCGAGGCAAGGGACCGCGTGCCACGACCGTGACTGCGGTCGCCTAGCCCGTGGGTGTTCCCGCCGGCCGACCGGCGCGGAACCCAGCGAGCCTGCGAACGCGAATCGATCGCAGCGGCCCGGCATATCGCGTGACTCTCGGCAGCGTCGAGAACACGCGGCGTGCCGGGCTGATTTTTTTGCCGGACCGCCCGCGTCCCTCTATAATTCATCGTGGTTGGGGCGGGCCGGACGGCCGCTCGGCAGGCTTCGCGCCGGCCGAGAGGAAAGTCCGGGCTCCACAGGGCACGGTGGTGGGTAACGCCCACCGTCCGAGGAACGGCCCGGCATGCCGGGTGCGCCGAAGGATAGGGAAAGTGCAACAGAAAGCAGACCGCCTAAGAAAAGAGTCGATCCGCTCCAGGTCGAGCATCCCGAGCGATGCGGCGGCTCGACACGAAGCCCTCGACTCTTTTCCGGCAAGGGTGAAACGGTGAGGTAAGAGCTCACCAGCAGGCCGGGTGACCGGCCTGGCTAGGCAAACCCCACCGGGAGCAAGGCCAAATAGGGGAGCAGGGCTGGCCCGGCCCGTTACGACTCCCGGGTAGGCCGCACAGAGCCGCCGGGCAACCGGCGTCCAAGAGAAATGGCCGTCGTCGGCACACGTGCCGAGACAGAACCCGGCTTACAGGCCCGCCCCAACCGCATTGTTTGGTACTGGGGTCAGTTTGGTTGGATACCCCCCCTGTCCCCCCCCTTGGCAAGGCGGGGACAGGGGGGGTATTCTTCAAACTGACCTAGAACCACTTTACTTACTCCGCCTCCGATCTCTCGGCCGCTCGAACGGTCGGGCCTGCGGGATGATCCATCTCGACGACGTTCTCGTGCTCGTCCCGCACATCACAGCGGCCGAAGCACGCGTCACCGTGCTCGCTTCCTGGACAGACGAAACCGGAGAAGCCGCGCAGCGGGTCGAGCTGCGCGGCCACGTCGCCGGCCCGCGTTGCGAGTACGCCACCACGCTCAGTACGCGCACTCCGCTCGCACCGCTCGACGGCCCGGCGGCGCCCTTCGCAGCGACTTGCTCCCCTACGCTCCAGGTAGCCGCAGGCGTGCTCGAACCGTGCTTCTGGGAGCCCGAGCACCCATTCTGTTACGAGCTCCAGCTCGAGCTCTGGGCGGGCGGCCAGCGTGCAGACACGCGGCGCGTGCTCTTCGGGATTCGGCATCTCGCTGCGCGGGCAGGGGCTCTCCGGCTCAATGGACGACCGTTCGTCATGCGCGGTGTGCGGCATCGCGGTACGGCATCGGCGGCCGAGCTGGAGCAGTGGCACCGGACCGGATGCAACGCCTGGCTGACGCGCGCGAGCCCCGAGCTGTGTGCCCAGACCGATCGTTTCGGCCCTCTGCTACTGCATCTTCTGCCCGGCGACCCGGCCGCGGCGCAGGGCGAGATCGAGCGGCTGCGCAATCACCCGTCGCTTGGCATCTGGGTTCTGCCCGCAGCGCCGCCCGGGGTGGATGACGAGCGTGTGCGGATCGTGCGCCGCGTCGACCCCTCGCGCCCGGTCGCCGAGCTGCGCACGCGTTCGCAGAGCAGCCCCGCGCCATCCACCGCGGACGTGTTGCTGATCCACCACGCAGCCGATCTCGCAAAGAGCTCGGACCAGCCGATCATCGTGGTTCTGGGAGAGCCCGGGCAACCGGCCGGTGTGAGGCCCGATGATTTTGCACGCGCGATCGAGTGTACGACACTCGAGAACACGCCGTCTGCCGCAGGCGTGATTCTCTAGCCCCTTCAACGAGCGGCCCGCCCGACTGGTGCTCAGCCGGATGCCCCCGGTACACTACCGGACTCGCTCGGCGGTCCGAGGCGGACCGCGGGGAGTCTCACTCGCGGAGGAGGACGTCATGGAGAAGCTCGCACCGATCCCCGCCGAGGACCTCAAGCTGCTGCACCGGTTCGACACGCCGACCATCTGCAACGTCATCGAGTTGTTTGATATCCGGCCGCGCACGGCCGGGTACATGGACCGCCGGATCAAGGCGTGCTTCCCCGAGCTGGGCCCGATGGTTGGTTACGCCACGACGGCAACGTTTCGCTCGGCCGCGCCCCCGCGCGGCGGCGACGTGTACAGCGGCATCGGTCAGCAAGTCGAGGCGTTCGCCGAGATCCCGCAGCCGCGCGTGGTCGTCTTCCAGGATCTGGACGATCCGCCCGCCTCGGCGACTTTCGGCGAGGTGATGTGCGCGACCTATAAGGCGTTTGGCTGTGCGGGGATCATCACGTCCGGAGCGGGCCGCGACCTCGAGCAGGTGCGGGCTATGGGCTTCCCCGCGTTCACGAACGGAGCCATCTGCTCGCACGGCTACTGCCACACGCTGGCGGTCCATGTTCCCGTGCACGTCGGGGGCATAACGATCTATCCCGGAGACATCCTGCACGGGGACGGCAACGGGGTCACGACGATTCCGCGCGGCTACGTATCGGCAGTGGCCGAAACTTGTCCGGAGTTCATGGCGGCCGAGGCGGTGGTGCTCGATTACCTGCGCGAGGGAAAGGTCACGCCGGCGGGCTACAAGAGCGCGCGCGACGAGCTGGTACGCCGCCTGGCCGCACTGGGCGAAAAGGTGCGAAGACGAACCTAGTGTTCCGTCACTCTTCGCTGGGCGGGTAGCCGGGCTGCCGACGAGCAGGATCCTTCGCTGCGCTCGTACCTCGCTGCGCTCAGGATGACAACCTCCCCCTCACCCTGGCCTCTCCCCCGCGTGATGCATGAGCGCGGGGGCGAGGGGACCGCGCCATAAGGAAGCACCGAGATCCTTCGCTGCTCGTTCCTCGCCGGCTCAGGATGACATGCCTCGTACTTGTCCGACAGAGATCCTTCGCTGC
>JBGPMX010000385.1:0-5394 GCA_041487215.1 Planctomycetia bacterium
ACCCGACGCCGAGGCCGCGGAAGCCCTCGCGGCGCGCCTGGCCGACGAGATGACCGAGCGCTGGCGCCACGGCGAGCGGCCGGTCACCGAAGAGTTCCTGGCACGCGAACCCCTGCTGCGCGCCTGCCCCGGAGCGGTCATCGAGCTGCTCTACGAGGAGCTCTGCCTGCGCGACGAGTTTGGCGAGCAGGTCTCGCGCGCAGACCTGCTGCGGCGCTTCCCGCAGTGCGGCGACGGGATCGAGATGCTGCTCGAGTGTCACCGGCTGCTCGAGCCGCGCGGCCCGGCACCCGACATCGGCGGCGTGATCGCCGGTTTTCGTCTGGTCGCCGAACTCGGCCACGGGGCGCACGGGCGCGTCTGCCTGGCTACCGACCCGCATCTTGCCGACCGTCCGGTGGTGCTCAAGTTGATCCCACGTCACGCGCACGAGCACCTTTCGCTCGCGCGCCTGCAGCACACGTACATCGTGCCGCTGTACTCGGTCGCCGACGACCCGGAGAAGGGTGTCAGCGCCCTCTGCATGCCCTACTTCGGCGGCACGACGCTGGCGCGAATCCTCGATGCCTTGCGCGGGCGCCCGGTCGAGCAGCGCACCGGCCAGGACATCCTGGAGGTGCTCGAGCAGGCCCGGCAGATCGATCCGCTCGGAGCGTCGGTACGCGGCCCGGCCTGGCAGTTCTACGCGACCGCTTCCTACGTGCGCGCGGTCTGCTGGATCGGCGCCTGCCTGGCCGACGCGCTCGAGTACGCGCACCAGCGCGGACTGGTCCACCTCGACCTGAAACCGTCCAATGTGCTGATCGCCGCGGACGGCCAGCCGATGCTGCTCGACTTCCACCTGGCCCGTCCCCCATTGGCGGCAGGCGGCACGCCGCCCGATTGGTTGGGTGGTACGGCCGGGTACATGTCACCCGAGCAGGAGCTTGCGCTGGCCGCGGTTCGCGAGGCGCGCCCCGTCCCGGCCCCCGTGGACGGCCGCTCGGACGTGTACTCCCTGGGAATCCTGTTGGACGAGGCGTTGGCCGGGGAAGTCCCGTCGCACCCCGCGCCGGCCCGGCTCGACCGGCTGAGCGCTGTCGCCGGCCCGGGGCTCGCGGCCGTGATCGCCCGCTGCCTGGCGAACGACCCCGCCGGCCGTTACCCGTCCGCCGCTGCTTTGGGGGGTGATTTGCGACGGCACCTGGCGGACTTGCCGTTGCGCGGGGTGGCGAATCGGAGTTGGGCCGAGCGCTGGGGGAAGTGGCGGCGGCGGCGGCCGCACGCCCTGGCAATAATCGGCCTGGCGGCGGCGCTCGCCGCGGCGCTCACGGGCACGGCCGCACTGGCGCTCGTTGACGCGGGCCGGCGCACCCAGGAGGCAAGAGCCGCTCTGGCGGAAGGGAAGAACCACCTGGAAAAGCGGCAGTACGAGGAATCGATCGATGCCTTCACGCGCGGCCTCGCGTCGGCTCACGCGCCGTTCGGCCCGTCCGATCTCCGCCGCGAACTCATGCGTGAGCGATCGCACGCCGAGCGGGCGCGGATGGCGGCCGAGCTGCATACGCTAGCGGACCAGATGCGGTTCCTCTACGCGGCGGACGTCCCGCACACCGCATCGGCCCACGCTCTCGAGGCGCGTTGCCGCGCGGTCTGGGACAAGCGCGACCTGATCCGGTCGGAGCTCGGTCGGGATGGGCTGGAGCAGATCGGCCGCGGCCCGGACGAGGATCTCCTGGATCTCGCCATCCTCTGGTCCGATCTGCACACGCGGCTCGCACCGCAGGGCAATGCGGACGCCGCTCGGCACGAGGCGATCGCGGTGCTCGATGAGGCGAAGACCGCGTTCGGCCCCAGTGCCGTGCTGGAACGGGAGCGGGGCGCACACGCGGCCCGGCTCGCCGGTTCCGGAACCCGCAGCGAAACCGATGCCGACCAGGCAACTCCCCCCCGAACCGCCTGGGAGTACTACGCGTTGGGACGAGCGCTGCTCGGAGAGGGCCGTCTCGAGGGGGCGGCGGCGCGGTTCGAGCGGGCCGTCGAGCTCGATCCGGCCGGTCTCTGGCCCAACTTCTACCAGGGGGTGTGCGCCTACCGGCGTGGGCACTACGAGGATGCGGTGCTGGCGTTCACCGCCTGCGTCGGCGCGGCACCCCAGCGGAGCGGCTGCTTCTACAACCGGGCACTCGCCTACGCGGCGCTGGGCCGCCCGGACCGGGCGCTGCGCGACTACGACCGCGCACTGGAGCTCGATCCGGGACTGGGGGCAGCTGCGCTGAACCGGGCCATCCTGCATTACCGAGCGAACCGCCTTGCACCGGCCAGGGCCGACCTCGAGCGGGCGCTGGCGAACGGCGCGGACCCCGCCGCCGTCCACTACAACCTGGGGCTCGTGCACCTGGCCGAGCACGATGGGGCGGCCGCTACGCGCGAGATCGAAGCGGCGCTCGAGCACAACCCGTCGCACCGCGAAGCGGCCGCACTGCGCGATCGGTTGCTGCGCGAGCCCTGAGCAGCCGCCGCCGGCTCCGGAAGTCTCGGTCCTGCGCCCAACTGACTTCAGCCGTGTTCGCGCATGCCCTCTCATCGCTTCCGCGTGTTCTTGAAACCCGCGTAGCGCCACCCTGGGCAGGCAGAGCGAGTTCCCCACCGAGATCCTTCGCTTGGCTCGTTCCTCGCTTGGCTCAGGATGACAACCTGCCACCCATTGTGTCCTGTCCCGCGCATGGATCCGTGAGCGCGGCGGCGAGGGGACCGTGAATGCGGCACGGGCGACGAGAAAAGGGGCGCGCGCGAGCACTTGTAGCGCTAGCCATTCCGCTCGAGCCGCAAAGAGTTGGCACGCCCGCACTAAGTGTGACCACCGGGATTCCGCGCCCGCTTTCCGCTCCCCGCTCCGTTATCTCCCTTAGACCTGCCCGGCAACCGCCGACCCAACGTGCCGGCAGGCCGTCTACAACCTCCAGAGCAGGGAGCCCATCCATGGGGAGCGACCAGAAGCATCCGGCCCGCCGGAAACCAGAAGACGCTCGGTGCCGAGTCGAGCCGCTGGATCACCGAGTTCTGCCGTCGGTGACCCTGGCCGGGGGCGTGCTCACCATCGCCGGCACGGAGGCTGCGGACCGAATCGAAGTTGACCGGTCGGGATCCAACGTGGTCGTTAACCTGAATGGTCAGACCACACAGTTCGATCAGCAAGACCCGAACGCGGTCGTGGACAAGATCGTCATTGCGGCGGACGGCGGCAACGACAGCGTGACCGTCACGGATCGAGTCGGCCCCATCGATGCGACCATCGCTGGAGGCGCCGGGGACGACTCAATCACGGGCGGCTCGGGGGACGATCTGATCATCGGCGGGGCTGGAGCCGACTCCCTGGACGGAGGTGCCGGAGACGACTCGCTCAAGGGCGGGCAGGATGACGACACCATGGGCGGCGGCGACGGCAGCGACTCGCTGAAGGGCGGCCCGGGCAATGACACCGAATCCGGTGATGCCGGGGACGACTCGGTCCGCGGTGGCAAGGGCGACGACTCGCTCGACGGCGGGGCCGGCAACGACTCGCTGAAGGGGGGCGCGGGCGACGACACCGAATCCGGAGACGCCGGAGATGACTCCCTGAGCGGCGGTCAGGGAGATGACACCATGACCGGTGGCGATGGCACGGACTCGCTCGAGGGGGGCGCGGGCGACAACACCGAGACCGACAGCAACGCCCAGGACGCGAGCCACCCCCAGGCAGCCGACAACCAGGCGACAGCGCTCGCCGTAGGGCTCGGCACACGGAGCACCGACGGCTCCAACCCGCAAGCCGACCCGCAGCCGCAAACCGAGCCGAACGATGAGAACACCGAAAACGAAACCGGCGAGAACGACACCGGACACGACACCGGTGACGCCCAAGAGACCGATGAGGGAAGCGAGAGCAGCGAGACGGGCGACAACGAGAGCAGCGAGACCAGCCAGGACAACGAGAGCAACGAGACGGGGCAGGATAGCGAGAGCGGCGAGAACCACCAGAACGAGAACGACCCGAACCAAACAGACCAGATTCAGACCGACCCGAGCCACCAGATCCAGATCGACCAGAGCGGAACCGATCAGAACGGAACCGATCAGAACGAGACCGATCAGAACGGAACCGACCAGAGCGAGACCGATCAGAGCGGAACGGATCAGAGCGAAACGGATCAGAACGAGACCGATCAGAGCGAGACCGACCAGAACGAGACGGATGCGAATGACACAGGGGAGAACGACACGGACCACGCCGACCAGGTAGATCAGGTGCTCGCGGAGATGCTCGGCGGGGTCACGACGGGCGCGATCGATTCTTCCCGGTAACCGCGGGTTTGATGTGGGTCAGGACCTGCACCATGCGCTCGAGTAGGCGGTCGTCGTTCGGCTCCCCGTAGTTGTGCAGGACGATCTCTTTCGCGAACAGGTGGATCAGGTAACGCAGGCGCTGCCTGGCGTCGTCGGCCACGGCGCGGTAGTCGGGGTGTGCGGCGTTGTACTCCCAGCGCCCTTCGTGGACGCGCGAGCGCCAATCGCTGGTCGGGTCAAAGGCACGGCGAGGATCGGGCACGCCGGAATCCGGGCTCTCGCCCGCCAGCGTCTCCACCACTTCGATCACCGCATCGGCCTCGCAGACGCGCTCGTCCTGGCACGCGGTCACGCGTACGACGGTCTGCCCCAGTGTTTCGCCCGCGGTCACCGTCGCCTTCGGGCCGTCGCCGGCGAGCGTTGCGTCCCCCTCGATGACCTGCCAGCGGAAGGCGATGCCGGCCGTTACGACGCGTCCCTGTTCGTCGGCCGCTCGGGCGGCCAGGCCGCGGGTTGCGCCGGGCAGGAGACGGCAGCGCGCGGGCATGACCCGGACCGAGTGCAGGGGACCGGGGGGGAAAAGCATCGGTTCCGTGGGCCCATCGCCGGGTTCGCCCGGCTCGAGCACGCCTTGCGGCGTGGCCGTTTCCGCCGCTGGACCGGGCTCGACCGGCGGCGTGGTGGCCCCGAGTTGCTCGCCGTACGGCCCCGCATCGCCGTTGCCGCCGCGTCCGGTCGACTGGATATCGAAGAAGTCGTACTGCGGCAGCGTGCGCGCGAGCGGCCGGAACACGTTGCGAATCTCGCGCACCAGGTGCGCGTCTTCCTGCTCGCGCTGCCGCGCACGCTCTTCGTCGAGAATCTGGCGGAGCCGCGGCTCGAGGCCGCGCAGCGCCACAAAGAACGCATCGGCGGCGGGGCTGGGCGCGAAGCCGCGCCGGGTACTCGGGGCGACGTCGAGCGCCGCGAAATCGATCACTCCCTCCAGCCGGCGGCTCGACCATATCTCCGGATCGAGCCCGTAGCCGTCGACGGCCCCGAGTTCCTCGCACACCACCGCACCGCCGCACCCCAGCGCCAGCCGCGGCT
>JBGPMX010000386.1:0-5375 GCA_041487215.1 Planctomycetia bacterium
CATGCGAACGCGGGTGCGGACGTTTCGCTTCCCCGAGCCGGTGATCCCCGACGCGAAGGCCGCGACGCCGCGCACGGCGGACCGGCCCAGGCTGGGGCCGAGCCGGCCGGCCGGCCGGCTCGCTTCTTGCGACGACGCATTCACCCTGCGCGACCGGCTGTTCTACGCGCTGCACCCGCCCATCGAAGCCTGGATCGCCGATCGCCTCATTCATCTTCCCGTCGCCCCGTTTCCGTACCAGTCGCAGGGCATCGCGTTCCTGGTGCAGCACCCCACCGCGCTGCTCGGGGACGAAATGGGCCTGGGCAAGACGATGCAGGCGATCGTCGCGGTGCGGATGCTGCTCGGCTCGGGCCTGGTCCGCCGCGTGCTCGTCGTCTGCCCCAAGCCGCTCGTCACCAACTGGGTGCGCGAACTGCGTACCTGGGCCGGCGACGTGCCGACCCTGGTCATCGAGGGGTCGACACGCAAGCGGCACGCGCTCTGGGAGCTGCCCCAGATGCCGGTGAAGATCGTGAACTACGAGCTGCTGTCGCGCGATGCGGAATACATTGCCGAGGCGAAGCAGGAATATGACCTGGTAGTGATCGACGAGGCGCAGCGGATCAAGAACGAGCACGCCCAGACGTCGCGCGCCGTCCGATCGCTGGTGCGGCGGCGCAGCTGGGCACTCACGGGCACGCCGCTCGAGAACCGGCCCGAGGATCTCATCTCGATCTTCGCGTTCGTCGAGCCCGGCCTGATCCCTGCGGGTTCGCCCGTGGGCGAGCTGCGCGAGCTGACGCAGCCGTACATCCTGCGCCGGCTCAAGGACGACGTGCTCACGCAGCTGCCTCCCAAGTTCGTGCGCGACACGCGAATCGACCTGACCGCGGCGCAGCGCGCAACCTATGAAGCGGCCGAACGCGACGGCGTGCTCCGCCTGAACAACATGGGGGACGCCATCTCCATCCAGTGTGTCTTCGAGCTCGTGCTGCGACTCAAGCAGATCTGCAACTTCGACCCGGCCACGGGCGAGAGTGCCAAGCTGGAACAGCTTCGCACCGACATGGAAGAAATCGCCGCGTCAGGCCGCAAGGCGCTCATCTTCTCCCAGTGGGTCTCGACTCTGCGCCGGCTCTCCCGCGAGCTGGCTGATTACCAGCCGCTCGAGTTCCATGGCGGCGTCACCACGGCGGCGCGCGCCCGAGTGCTCGAACGGTTCCGCGACGATCCGGATTGCCACGCCCTGCTCCTCAGCTACGGCGCCGGCAGCGTGGGACTCAATCTCCAGTTCGCGCAATATGCATTCCTGTTCGACCGCTGGTGGAACCCCGCCGTGGAAGACCAGGCGATCAACCGCGTGCACCGCGTCGGCCAGACCGAGCCGGTGTTCATCACCCGCTTCTTGACCAGCGAGACGATCGAGGAGCGGATCATCGAGGTGCTCGAGCACAAGCGCCGGCTCATGGAGCAGCTGGTGCCGGGGACCGAGCCGGCGTTGGCACACAGGCTGGGCGAGGAGGACATCTTCCGGCTGTTCGACATCCGCGTACGCCCGCGCCGCACCCAGGCCGCTTGAATGCCGGAGAGGTTGAGCGGGTGACTGGGTGACTGGGTGACCAGATGACCAGATGACCGGGTGACTGGGTGACCGGGTGACTGGGTGACTGGGTGACTGGCTCTGTCATCCTGAGCGCAGCGAGGTACGAGCAGAGCGAAGGATCTGGGTGGCGCGCCGGCTCTCAGAAGACTTCGGAAGTCTCGGTATCCACCCCGGTGCGTCTGCTCTGTCATCCTGAGCGCAGCGAGGTACGAGCAGAGCGAAGGATCTGGGTGGCGCCCGCACTTCCCGTCACTCCGCTGTTCCTACCAGGCTGGTCCGGTGGAAGAATGCCGGTAGAGCTCAACGCGCGAGCGGCTCGTTATAATGAATCGATGATGCACGTTTGCCTGTTCGACATCGACGGAACGCTGCTCTCCAGCGGCGGGGCCGGCAAGGCAGCCATGTACGCCGCACTCGAGTCTGAGTTCGAGGTCCGGGAGCTGTACGATTCCGTCCCGTTTGCCGGCCGCACGGACCGGGCGATCGCCGGCGACCTCTTCGCGCTGCACGGCATCGAGAACTGCGAAGCGGTGTGGCGCCGCTTCGTGGCCGGGTATCTCCGGCACCTGCCCGGCTGCCTGCTCGAGCGGCAGGGCCGTGTCTTGCCCGGCATCGCCGAACTGCTCGAGCAACTCCGCGGGCGAGGCGATGTCGCCGTGGGGCTGCTCACGGGAAACATGCGCGCCGGCGCCCGCACCAAGCTCGATCACTTCTCGCTCTACCACCACTTCCGGTTCGGCGGGTTCGGCGACCGGCATCTCGACCGCGACTGCGTGGCGAGCGAGGCGCTCGACGAGCTGCGCCGGTTCCTCGGCAGCCCGGTCGATCTTGCACGCGTCTGGGTGATCGGTGATACACCGCTGGATATTCGCTGCGCCCGCTCGATCGGCGCTCGCGTGGCCGGCGTGGCTACCGGCCAACACACGACGGACGAGCTCGCGGCGGAGCGACCTGACCTCCTGCTCAGCGACCTGGCCGATCCCGCTCCGCTGCTGGCGCGGCTCGGTTGAATTGTGCTCCGCGGTCAGCCGGGCATTGTCCGGCCAGGGCAACGCCCTGGAACCAGGCCAGGGAATGCGCCAAAGCCCTGAAAGGGCAGCATAAGATTTCAGCCGCGAAGCGGCGCAATTCTATAGCCCAGGGCAACGCCCTGGGTACCGGGTTAAGGAAAGCGCCAAAGCCCTGAAAGGGCGCCACAAACTTTGTGGCGCCCTTTCAGGGCTCGTTGTACCCTCATGATCCGCGGTACCCAGGGCGTTGCCCTGGGCTGGAGAATCTCAGCCCTGCAGGCTGAAGGCCCTCGCCGCTACCTTCGGAGTGCGGCGAACGTGTCACCGCTTTCCGCTCCACCGACTTCGAAGTCCTCGCTGCCGCGCCCAACCGACTTCGGAAGTCGCCTCGCGCGCCCTACTCGCGCAGCTCATTGAGCGTGTAATAGGCCTCGGGGTGCAGCACCACCTCGCCCGTCTCCGAGCGTACCCCGTCCAGGTGAATCTCGTAGACGTGCCCCTTCTTGAGCCCTGTAACCGCCAGCGACACCCGCCGCGCATCTTCGGAAACCGTCACGTGATCGATTGCCACCGGCTGCCGGTCGAGCTCGGGCGATCCGTACGTGCTCCAGTAGTGATAGGTGTAGGACTGCACGCTGTAAGCCGCTGTGCGCTCCGCGGTTGCCACATCGAGCGGCTTGGTAAACGTCAGATCGAAGCCGGATCGGCTGAGCTCAACCGAGTGAATCTCCAATGGCACCACACCGGTGAAGACCAGCCGCTCGAGCCCGTAGGGGTAGCCGCCCACCGAGCCCCAGCCGCGGTTGGTCATGCCCGCGTACAGGCTGCCGTCCGGCCCGAACACCAGCCGATTGATGCCGCACCGGAAGCCGCTGCGAAATGGGAAGCAGGCTCCCTGGTACTGGCCGTTCACCTTCTCCAGGAACACGCGCATGATGTTCGCCTTGGTCTGGTCGCCGACGAAGCACTGCCCGGTGAACGGGCCGAACTTGCCGCCGGTCGTATCCCAGCGCGGTTCGCTCGCCGACTGGCTCAGCTTCCCGTAGGGAAACCAGACCGCCGGCAGAGTCAGCGGGATCGACGGGTCGAGCGCATCGTAGCGTTGGTTGGCGGGGATGCGGAGATCGCGGCGCTGCGGGTCCCAACGCAGGCCGGCCGGGTGGCCGTGGAACTCGCCGCGCCGGATCTGGCTGAGCTTGCAGGCCGCGACCCACTCGCCCTGGTTGTCGCAGTAGAAGAGGTCCCCGTCGGGGCTGATCTGGACGCCGTTCGGCGAGCGCAGGCCGGAGGCCCACGGCGTCAGCTCGCCGTCCGGCGCCACGCGCACGCACCAGCCGCGCCAGGGCGCCTTGGACTGATGCCCGCCGCCGAACCCGACGTTGAGCGTAATGAAGAAGTTTCCGTCGCGGTCGCGCGCCGGCCCGAACGCGAACTCGTGATAGTCCCCCGACACGCCCCAGCGATCGCAGATGGTCGTGAAATCATCCGCCAGGCCGTCTCCGTCGCTGTCGCGCAGCCGTGAAAGCTCCGGCCTTTGCACGACGAACACGTCATTGCCGTCGGCCAGCAGCCCGAGCGGCTCGTGCAGCCCCGTGGCGAACGTGCTGTATGCGATACGGGCAGGATCTTCGGAGTCGGGGTTCGAGATCGCGTAGATGTCGCCGCGGCGGGTGCAGGCGAGCAGCTTGCCGTCCGGCCGGAACGCCAGGCCGCCGACCTCGAGCACGATGTCCTCCGGGATGGGCAGCGTGACGATGCGATAGGACTTGTTCTCCGGATCGGCGGCCGCCGCGCGAGGGAAGTCGCTGTCCAGCCGCCGCCTGAGCTCGGCTTCGAGCTGCGGCGGCAGCGTGGTGCGGAAGTAGAAGGCGCTCGGGCCTCCGAGGTTGCACACCTTGAGCAGCAGCTGGTTCTTGCCCGGCTTGAGGTGCAGCACCAGGCGGTCCTGGTCCGGCTCGGCCGCGCGCGTGACCTCGCGCTCGAGCACTTTCTTGCCGTTGAGCCACACGGTCAGCGTATCGTCGCTACCCAGGGACACGCCTACGTCCGCGGCCGATTCGGCAGGGATTTCCCGGCGCAGGTAGATGCAGGTGAACTCGTTCTCGGGGTAGAGGTTCAGGTTGTTCACCGCGCCATCGCTGAACTGCGGCGCCTCGTGCCAGCGCACCGGTTGGCCGCCGCGGCCCGCGTAGCTCTTGCCGAGGTCGATCTCTTTTTCCGGCGGGTACGCGGCGGCGAACCCCGCGCCGTCGCTGTTGTCGAACGGGCCGACGTAGAACCACGGCGATGCGACGCGCGGCAGGCCCGACGCCTCGAGCGACGCGTCCATCGTCTCCTGGCGCGTCGCCTTCTTGACGTAGCGCAGCTGCGGTTCATCGGCCAGCGAAACCGCCGCGGCCAGAGCAACGGCGGCCAGAGCGAAAAGGGTGTGTTTCATGACGAGCGTCTCAGACAGGAAAATACGCCCCTCGCCCCAGGCTTGCTCCTCTCATGGATCCCGGGAGCAAGCGTGGGGAGAGGGGTCCTCAACCCGGGGGTGACGAGCCCGCACCGCAGGGAGGCACCGAGATCCTTCGCTGGCTCGTTCCTCGCTTGGCTCAGGATGACAACCTGCGCCCTGCGCCCTGTCCCCTGCCCCCTGTCCCCTGTCCCCTGCCCCCTGCCCCCTGTCCCCTGCGCCCTGCGCCCTGCCCCCTGTCCCCTGCCCCCTGCCTCCTGTTCTGGTCGACGTCACTTTCCTTCCGCCGTGATCAGCGCGCGGATCATCGACGCGTCGTTGC
>JBGPMX010000387.1:0-5363 GCA_041487215.1 Planctomycetia bacterium
CGCTGATGACGACGGCCACGACGGTGATCGGCCTGCTGCCGATCTTCCTCTCGCAGGGCCGCGGCTCGGACGTCATGCAGCCCATGGCGGTCCCGTCGGTCGGCGGCATGCTGGCACAGGTGATCACGTTCTTCGTCATGCCCTGCATCTTCTGCATGGTCGAGGAATGGAAGCTCACGCGAGGTCTGCGCGCGGGTACGGGCTCGTGATCTTCCTGCGCCCACGGATCCCTGCTAGCATCAACGAGATCACGAAACCGGCACGATCGTTCCTCGGGCTATCCGAGAACCAGAAGGATGAACCAGGATAGCGGGCCGACGATAGGACCCATCGGCGCACGGCGCCGCCGCCCTGACGCGTCTCACGCGGCGCGGCGCGGCGTCGCAGCCCTGCGGCGGCAGCTGGAGGAGCGGCTCGAATTCGAGACGCTGCTCTGCGACCTCTCGCGGCGGTTCGTGCACGTCCGAGCCGGCGAGGTGGACGGCGAGATCGCGCGGTCCCTGGAGCGCCTCGTCCAGTTCCTCGGGGTCGAGCGGGGCACGGTCGTAGAGCTATCCGGCGCGGGGGAGCTCCGTGTGACGCACTCCTACGCCATCCCCGGCGCGCGCCCGATGCCGCTTGATGCCCCGCGCGAGCGGCTGCCCTGGTACGGGGCCGCCGTACGCCGCGGCGAGACCATCCGCCTCGCACGCCTGCCGCAGGACCTGCCCGACCATGCGGCCGAGGAGAAGCGGTACTGCGCGCGCGAGGGGATCCGCGCCAGCCTCACGGTACCGCTCGCGGTCGGCGGAGCCGTGCTCGGCGCCGTCGCGTTCGCATCCCTGCGCGCCGGACACGCCTGGCCCGACGAGCTGGTCGGGCGGATCCGGCTGGTCGGTGAGATCTTCGCCAACGCGCTGCTGCGCAAGCGCGCCGAGACGGCGCTGTGCGAGAGCGAGCTGCGCTTCCGGCTCCTGGCCGACACAGCCCCCGTCATGGTTTGGATGTCCGGCCCCGACAAGCTCTGCACCTACTTCAACAAGAGGTGGCTCGAGTTCACCGGACGCTCGGAGGCGCAGGAACTGGGCAATGGCTGGGCCGATGGGGTGCACGGCGAGGACCTGGCACGCTGCCTGGAGACATACGTCTCCGCCTTCGACCGCCGCGTGGACTTCGGCATGGAGTACCGCCTGCGGCGGGCCGACGGCGCGTACCGCTGGATCTACGACACCGGCACGCCGCGTTTCTCATCCGCCGGCGACTTCCTGGGCTACATCGGCTCCTGCTTCGACATCACGCAGCGCAAGTGCGCGGAAGACGCGGTGCGCGCCCTGAGCGGCCGGCTCATCCGGACCCAGGAGGCGGAACGGCTGCGGATCGCGCGCGAGCTGCACGACGATCTAAACCAGAGCCTGGCCTTGCTCGCGATCGAGCTCGAGCAGCTCAGCCGGCAGCCGCCTCGAAGGCGCGAGGTCGCGGAACGCCTGCGCGCGCTCGCCGCACACACCAAGCAGCTAAGCTCGGACGTCCATCGGCTGTCGCACGAACTGCACCCGAGACGGCTGGAACACCTGGGGCTGGCGGCCGCCCTGCGCATCCTCGCCCACGAGCAGGCTAAGCAAGGCATGCGGGTCGCCTTCGCCGAGCGCGACCTCCCGCCGCACCTGCCACGGGACGCCGCCCTCTGTCTCTCCCGGATCGCCCAGGAGAGCCTGCGCAATGCGCTGACGCACAGCGGCACGCGCGAGGCCGCGATCGAGCTCCTGGGGAACGCAGGCGGGATCCGGCTGCGCGTGTTCGACCGCGGCGCCGGCTTCGACCCCGCGCGATCGCTCGGGGGCCTGGGCCTAGTCAGCATGCGCGAGCGCGCGCGGCTCGCGGGCGGCGAGCTGTCGATCGACTCCCGCCCGGGACATGGCACGTGCATCGAAGCATGGATCCCCTGCCCGCCCGCCCAGCCGGAACCAAGGCGCGCCGTCCCATGGGCGTAGCACTCGACAAGGCGGCTCCGCGCGCGCCGCGCGGCCAGGCAACGAGACGGCCGCGGGTGCTGCTGGCAGACGATCACACGCTGTTGCTCGACGCGTTCCGGAAGCTGCTCGAGCCGGCGTGCGAGGTCGTGGGCGCGGTGGGCGACGGCCACGCCCTGCTGGCCGCCGTGCCCGAGCTCCGGCCCGACGTCATCGTGCTGGACATCGCCATGCCTTTGCTGAACGGGCTGGACGCGGCGCGCGAGATTCGCAAGACGCTGCCGAGCGCCCGGCTCATCTTCTTGACCGTGAGCGACGACGCCGAGCTCGCTGCGGAAGCGTTCCGTCTCGGCGCGGCCGCCTACCTGCTCAAAAGCTCCGCCGCCTCCGAACTCTTCCACGCCATTCGGACGGCCTGCGCCGGCAGAACGTACACTACCCCGCTGGTCCGCCGCGTGCCTGCCCACGGGCCGACAAGCCGCGCAGCGGCCGACCCCGGCCGACTCACGGAACGCCAGCGCGTGGTGCTCCGGCTCCTGGCCGAGGGGCGATCGATGAAGCAGGTCGCTGCCATCCTGGAGCTCACGCCTCGCACCGTCGCCTTCCACAAGTACCGCATGATGCGCGCGCTCGGCATCACCACCAGCGCCGCTCTCATCCAGTTCGCCGTGAAACACCGGCTGGTCTAGACTGTCAATTCTGACAGTAGTCGGTCGCCACCCCCGCACGTATGTTTGTTCGAAACCAGTCCGGCTGCCGGCGACTCGGCGGCGTGCGGCGGTGTACGTTTCCGGCCGCACACGCACCCGTCGCTGTGCCATCTCGATATCCCCGATTCGGTGGGGCCGGGGCAGAAGAGGCGCCTGGAACGAGACGGGCACGAGCGAGAGCCGTTCACAGAACGCCATGGAATCACGTCCGGGCATCAGCCTCGAAGAACTTGTGGAGCGCCATGGTCCGCTCCCGCCGGAGCGGGCCGTCCACGTTGTCCGCCAGCTTTGCGATGCCTTGCACGGGGCGCACGCAAGAGGGACCGGACACGGCCAGGTCCGGCCGGACAGGATCCTCACCGCGGAGCACGGAGAGATCCACGATCCCGTCTGCCTGCTCGATCCGAGCCCGCACGGCGACGACCGAATACGGTTGGACAACTCCGCGGCGGCGGCAGACCCCGGGCTGCTGCCGATCTACATGGCTCCCGAGCAGGTCGCGGCCTATGGGGAACCGGAACCGTGCTGCGACGTCTATGCGCTGGGCGCGCTCACGTACTTCCTCGTGACCGGCCAGCCCCCCTTCAGCGGGAAGACGGCGATTGAGGTCGTCGCCACCCAGCTGCGCGGCTCCATCGCTCCCCCTTCCACTTTGAATCCCGGCGTTCCTGCCGATTTGGAAGAGGTGATTGTGCGTTGCCTGCGTAGGAGCGCGGAAGAGCGCTATCGCGACGCCGATCGCCTGGAATGGGCCCTGGCCAATTGCCAGTGTGTCGGGAAATGGACCGACCGGACAGCGGCGGCGTGGTGGCAGGCCCACGCGCCGCGCGACGACCCGAAGCACTAGATCCTTCGCTCCGCTCGTTCCCCACTCCGCTCCGGATGACACGTTTTCACCTGTGCATCGACGAGTGGCTTCACTCCCCGGGCGCGCTCGCCGCGGTGCGATCCTTGAACCACTGGATCACGTAGTAGAAGACGGGCGTGAGGAAAATTCCGAACAGCGTTACCCCCAGCATGCCGCTAAAGACCGCCGTGCCCAGCGTGCGGCGCATTTCGGCCCCCGCCCCCTCGGACACCGCCAGCGGCACCACGCCGAGCACGAACGCGAACGAGGTCATTACGATGGGCCGCAGCCGGAGCTGGCAGGCCTCGAGCGTCGCGCGATAGCGGTCTGTGCCCGCCTCGCGCCGCGACTTGGCGAACTCCACGATCAGGATCGCGTTCTTGCAGGCCAGCCCGATGAGCACCACGAAACCGACCTGCGTGAAGATGTTGATGTCCATGCGCGCCACCAGCACCCCGGCAACCGAGCAGAGCAGGCACATGGGAACCACCAGGATCACGGCGAGCGGCAGCGACCAACTTTCGTACTGCGCCGCCAGCACCAAGAAGACGAGCACCACGGCCAGCAGGAACACGAGCATCGCGGTGTTCCCCGTCTGCAGCTGCAGCAGCGCGAGCTCCGTCCACTCATAACGCATCGAGCGGGCCAGCTCCCCCTGCACCGCACCGGCAATGAGTTCGATCGCCTGGCCGGAGCTGATGCCGGGCGCCGGGTTCACGTTCACCGCCGCAGCCGGGTACATGTTGTAGCGCGCGATCATGACCGGACCGCTCACGTCCCGCACACGGGCCAGCGCCGCGAAGGGGACCATCTTCCCCTGCTCGTTGCGGATCTTGAGCTGCTTGAGATTCTCGATCTGCGCCCGGAAGTTGGCGTCTGCCTGCACGTTCACCTGCCAGGTGCGCCCGAAGCGATTGAAGTCGTTGACGTAGAGCGAGCCCAGGTAAACCTGCAGCGTGTTGAAGAGCTCCCCCATGGACACGCCCATCGTCTTCGCCTCGGTGCGGTCGATGTCGACGTACAGCCACGGCGTGTTGGCGCGGAAGCTCGTGTACAGGTCTTGGAGCCCGGGGGTGCGGGTCCCGGCGTCGATAACCCGCTCCGCCACGTCCTCGAGCGCATCGAGCCCGGTGTCGCCGCGGTCCTCGATCACGACCTTGAAGCCGCCGGCCGTGCCCAGCCCTTCGACGGGGGGCGCGCCGAAGACATGGATGAGCGCCTCGCGGATCTCGTCCTGCATGGCCGCCTGGAGCCGGGCAGCGATGGCCGCGCCGGAGTGTTCCGCGCTGCGCCGCCGCTCGAAGTCGTCGAGCATGACATACATCGCGCCGAAGTTCGGCGCGTTGGCGTTCAGCAGAATCGACTGGCCGGCGATCGCCACGGTGTGCCGCACCCCCGGCGTACCCAGCGCAATCTCCTCGATGCGCCGCATGACCCGCTGCGTGCGTTCGGCGGATGCGGAGTCGGGCAGCTGGACGTTGACGAGCAGGTAACCCATGTCCTGTGCGGGGATGAACCCCTTGGGCGTGTACGTGAACCCCGCGTAGGTCAGCCCCAGCAGCCCCGCGTACACCACCAGCACCAGCAGGCTGGCACGCAAGAGCACGCCCACCCCGCGCGTGTACGCGCGCGTCGCCCGCGCAAAGCCCGCGTTGAAACCACGGAACAGCCACCCCAGCACCCGGTTCAGCGGCCGCGACACCCCCCAGCCCGCCGCAGCCCCCAACGCCGCCCCCAGCACCATGACCGGCCACGCCTCGCCCAGCCCCAGCGCCCCACCCAACCACGGACCCAGCTCGACCCACCCCGCCCACGCGCCCAACGCCGCGTACGCCGCACGCGGCAGCGGCGGCGCCG
>JBGPMX010000388.1:0-5345 GCA_041487215.1 Planctomycetia bacterium
AGAGCGCGGCAAAAAAGAATGCAGACGGGCAAACGAAGTGCGATCGATTCACGGGTTTCTGCAGCGATCTTCCGACGGCTGCGCGATCTGCTCGCGCCGCGCAGCAGGCAATCTAGGTCGTCTCCGCAACGAGTGCGGCTTCTGACGGAACGGGCGCGCTCGCACGCGACGCCAGCGGGACTTCATCCATCCGCGCCGCATGCGACTCGACGATCGCCCACGCCCAGAGCGCGCCAAGCGCCCACGTGTCGAGCGGCGGTCCGAGCATCTGCCAGCGCGTGTATGCGACTGCGGCGCCGACCCAGAAGAGGGCCAGCAAGCTGCCGAGCATCCAGCGGCCGCGCGTGCCCAGCTCACGCCAGGCCGCAAGGCCCAGCCACGCCGGCAGAATCGCCAGGGTCAAGTCGTAGAACATGAAGCGCGGGCAGGTCAGGATGCATCCGGCCAGCAGCGCGACGGCGCGCGGCCCGCACGAGTCCATCCGCCCCCTGGACTCCGTCGCCCGCCAGGTCCAAACCGTCACCGTCCCGATCAGCACGAGCACGGCATAGCCGGCCAACTCGACCGGCTCCCCCTGCCCGAATCGGCGCAGCACGCCCGGAACGTCCCGGCTCAGCGCGATCCAGCGCGGCAGAGCCTGGTAGTACCGCTCGGTCTGCCCCGCGACGCGCAGCCACTCCAGCCACACGCCGAGACCGCATACCGGCAGCGTGAGCAGAGCAAGCAAGCCGGCCGACAACGCCATCCCGATGTACGCGCGCGGGCGGCGCACGGCGGCCGGTAACCAGACGATCGCCAGTCCCCAGGTCGGCTTGAGCGCAAAGATTCCCCAGACGGCGCCGGCGAGAAGATCCCTCTGGCGCGCCAGCAGGGACCAACCGATCGCCAGCACCGCCAGGCTAAACGCGCTGTTCTGGCCAAGACCGATGGCGAGGAAGAAGTTGGGTGAGACGAGAGCCATCAGAACGGCGAGACCGTAGTCCAACCCGCCGTTCGACAGACGATAGACCGACCAGGCCGAGAGGAGGACGGCCACCAAACTCAGCTCGACCACCAGCCACTGCGCCCAGGCGGGCGGGAGGAGGCCCAGGGGCGCCAGCAGCACGGCGAACGTTGGCGGGTACGTCGGGCCGCCGATGCCTTCGCGCCAGATGCCGCGTTCGATGACCTCCCGCGAAAAGTGGCGATCCAACTCGGCGCGCTGCACAACCGGATCGTACAGGCTTCTGGCCTGCCCCATCGCGACCAGGCGCATGGCGAGCCACTGCTTGCCGAAATCCGCCTCGTGCCCCCGCGTCAGGTGCGCCGTGGCTGCGTAGAACACGAGCGCAGCGATGGCCGCTACGCCAACGAGCCTCCGGGATACGTGCGGAACAGGGTCGCTCATCGAGCTCACCACAGCCCTCGGCGGGCCCCCCTGTGCCGCGACGGGGGAGTGCCGCAGCCCACCGAGCCTCGCACTTCTTTCATCGGTCCCGGCCATGCCAACCGGTGAGTGCCACGCCCGGTGGCGCCGTAGCGGGTTCCGGAGAAACCGGCTTCCCGGCCGCCATACCGGCGCTTGCGATTCTGCTGCCGATCGATTCAGCTGGGTGGGCCTGCGGACGCACCGAGGTTCGGCACGCTCGACCCGGCCACCCGGTCGGGCCGGCGGCTGTCCGTTCAGTTCAACCAAGCCACGAAGGAAGACTCGCGATGATGCGCTGCGCCACATGCCTGGTTTTTTCGGCACTGTTCCCCGGGCTTGCCGCGCTGGGCGGCGATGATCCCCCTGTCTCGGCCGCCAAACGGGACGCGCTCGCATGCGTCGACGCCCGGCGCGATCGGCTCATCGAGCTGAACCAGGCAGTGTGGAAGAACGCCGAGCTGGGCCTGGCAGAGATCCGGTCGTCCCAGGCGGTCAGCGCGGTCCTGGAGCAGGCGGGCTTCACGACCACGCGCGGCGTCGCCGGGATGCCCACCGCGTTCACGGCAAGCTACGGCGCGGGGAAGCCGGTCATCGGGATTCTTGCCGAGTACGATGCCCTGCCGGATCTGTCGCAGGACGCCGTGCCGGAACGCAAGCCGCTTGTCGAAGGGGGGGCGGGGCACGGCTGCGGGCATTCGGGGCTGGGCACCGCCGCCGTCGGCGCGGCCCTGGCCGTGAAGGAGGCCATGGCGCAGCACGGCCTGGCGGGTACCATCCGCCTCTACGGCACGCCGGCCGAGGAGACCGGCATCGGCAAGACGTACATGCTGCTCGATGGCCAGTTCCGCGACCTCGACGCCTGCTTGCACTGGCATCCGGGGGACAAGAACCAGGCGGCGTACTGCGACTCGAAAGCGATCGTATCGGCCCGGTTCCATTTCCGCGGCGTGGCCGCGCACGCGTCGGGCTCGCCGGATCAGGGCCGCAGCGCGCTCGACGGCGTGGAGCTGATGAACGTCGGTGTCAACTACATGCGCGAGCACGTCAAGGAGGATGCGCGCATGCACTACGTGATCACCGACGGCGGCGGTCAGCCGAACGTCGTGCCGCCGCACGCCACCGTCTGGTACTACGTGCGCGCGAACACGCATGAGGACGCGGAACGCTACTTCAACTGGGTGCGGGATATCGCCGAAGCCGCGGCCAAGATGAGCCGTACCAAGGTGAGCGTCGAGGTCATTACGGACAACCACGAGCTACTGCCGAACCGCCCGCTCTCGGAGCGGATCCAGGCGAACCTGGAGCTCGTCGGGGCGCCCGAGTTCAGCGACGCGGAACGGGACTTCGCGCGCGCACTCCAGAAGCCGCTCGAAGAAGAATTCGGCAGGCACTTCGAGCGGCCTCTGGCCGACAGAATCGAGCCGCTGCACGAGAAGCCGTACCTGCTCAAGGGATCGACCGACGTCGGAGACATCAGCTGGCACGTGCCGACCAGCGGCCTGAGCGTGGCATGCTTCGCCTACGACGCGCCCGGGCACAGCTGGCAGAACGTCGCCGCGATCGGTTCATCGATCGGACACAAGGGCATCCTCGTCGCCGCCAAAGTGCTCGCCGCGACCGCGCTGGACCTGTTCGAGGATCCCGACCAGCTCGAGTCCGCTCGCAGCGACTTCGACGAGCGGATGAAGGACAAGAAGTACACCACGCTCATTCCCGAGGGGCAGAAGGCTCCGCGGTCGATCCGTTAGCGCCGCGCGTACGGGCTGTGCCGCGTTTGCGGCTCGATCGTGCGACCACCGCATCCCGCGCCGCGGTTCGCTATTTGACGGACCGGTCCGATGGCCTACGCTTGATCGCGTTACGGCTCCCACCCCGCCATCGCCCCTGGACCCGCGAATACCCGTTCCGGGCAGCAAAACCATGAACTGGAAGCGATCCAAATTCTTTGTCGACCCGAGTTTCCAGGGCCGGCTTCTCCTGCGCCTGGTCACCTACTGGGTGCTCTACCACGTCGCGCTCTGGCACACGATGTTCTTGGTCACGCTGATCGGCACGAGCATCAACCAGGATCCGTCGCTGCCGGCCAAGGGGTTGTGGAGGCTGTACCGCGAGTTCACCTCCGAGCACATCTCGGTGATTGTCTGCTTCCTGGCGCTGCTGCCGATCTTCGGCCGGGACATGATCCGCTTCTCCCATCGCATGGCCGGCCCGCTGGTCCGCTTCCGGAACACGATGCAATGCATCGCGGACGGACGGCCCGTGCGTGCGGTCAAGCTCCGCAAATACGACCTGATGAGCGAGTTCCTCACGACCTTCAACGCGATGGTCACGAGCTGGAACGCTCGCATCGGGGCGGCCACGCCCAAGGAAGCCGAGGAGACGGAGCTCGAGCCGGCCGGCAGCGGCCATTGAGCTGGCTGCACCCCGCCGAGCTGGCTGCACCCCGCCTGCCGCACCGGCGTGAACCGTACGTGCGGCCGATGCAAGGCGTCTCACCCTGGATCTGTTGACCGGTTGACCGGTTGACCTTTCGCGTATCGCCCTCGCCCCACGGTCTCCCTCCGCCCCGATGGTTTCATCGGACGGCCTCTCTTCGCGCGCACCTTTGCTCCCCTCACCGCATGCTCGCTCTGCGGCTCGCTGTTCGGCGCGGGTCTCCGACCCCGCCGCTGCGTTGACCGCAGGTCTCCCGTACGCCCACCGCCCCCTCATCCCCAACCCCTCTCCCCACGCTTGCTGCCATGATCCCTGAGGGCAGCCGCGCGTGGGGCGAGGGGAGCAAGGGCGCGCGAAGAGAGCCTCTCCCATGAGGAGGTGAGGCGCCGAGGAGCGAGCGTGGGGAGAGGGGTCGGGGGTGGTGAGCGCCCGGCAGCCCATCGGCCAAGAGAGCGGCAGGGTCGGAGACACCGGCCGAACACGGGCCGGGGATGACGTGTCATTGACCTGGAACCGTCGCAGGCGTGCTCGCCTTGCGATGCGCCGGGCGACTGTGCGATACTCGATGGATTCAGGGCCGTAGCACCACGTGTCCCGCCGCCGGCGGCGTGCGGCGGAGCGAATTCATGGCAGTGGCAAGCCTGTCCGAAACCCGTGAGCTCCTCGAGCAACTGCTCGGCGAGCGCATCCTCGTCCTCGACGGGGCGATGGGCACGATGGTGCATGCGCTGCGGTTCGGCGAGCGCGACTTCCGCGGTGCGGCGTTCGCGCAACATTCCAAGGACCTCCGCAACTTCATCGACATTCTGTCGATCTCGCAGCCCGCGGCGATCGAACGGATCCACCGCGAGTACCTCGAGGCGGGCGCGGACATCATCGAGACGAACTCGTTCGGGGCGACGTCCGTCGCCATGGCCGATTTCGGTCTCGAGTCACGCGTCCGCGAGCTCAACCTGGCCGCCGCGCGCCTTGCACGCCACGCCGCCGACGCGATGACCGCGCGCACGCCCGCAAAACCCCGCTTCGTCGCCGGCTCCATCGGCCCCACCAACAAGCAGCTCTCGATCGCCGGCAACGTCAACGACCCCGGCTACCGTGCGGTCACGTTCGACGAGATGGTCGCCACCTACGCGGAGCAGGTGGACGCCCTGATCGAGGGGGGCGTCGATATCCTCCTGGTCGAGACAGCTTTCGACACGCTGGTGCTCAAGGCGGCGCTGTTCGCGATCGACAAGTACTTCGAGGAGCACGGCACACGGCTCCCCGTCATGGCGTCCTTCACCGTATTCCAGGGCGGGCGCACGCTGTCGGCGCAGACGGTCGAGGCCTGCTGGATTTCGATCGCGCACGCCGACCTGCTCAGCGTCGGCATCAACTGCGCGCTCGGCCCCGACATGATCCGGCCGTACGTCGAGGAGCTGGCAGCCATCGCGCCGGTGTACGTCAGCTGCTATCCCAACGCCGGGCTGCCGAACGCGTTCGGCGAGTTCGACGAGACGCC
>JBGPMX010000389.1:0-5345 GCA_041487215.1 Planctomycetia bacterium
ACGCCAGTCCCCACGTCCTCAGAGAGCGTCGAGCCGAGGAACCCTGTGAAGAGCGCGGACACTTCGGTAGCTCGGGAGCCGCCGCGACGACGGAAACGCCCTCGCTGATCCGGTCGCTGGGATGCACGATCACGCGCGCGTTCTTGGCGAGGCCATCCAGGTCGACGCCTCACATGCGTGTTCGGCTCGTTTTGAAATTTCCACGTAGGGCGCTCGATTTGCTCTACCGTTCCTCGGGCTCAATCGAGCAGCGGGATCGCCCGTTGCCGCGCGCCCCCTGTGCGAGCCCGCCCGCGACAACGCACCGATTCGCCCACCCAAGCCAATGGAAATGGAGCTAGCCATGAATCGCCGCGCCACACCGCTGATCCGAACAGTGCCCTGCGTCATTGCGGCCATGACGGCGCTCGCGATTGCGGGCCAGGCGCGCGGGCAGGTGATCCGCACGGTCGACGAGGGGCCGGTGCACGAGGCCTTTGTGCAGCCGGTCACCGAGTTCGCGGGGCTGGAAGCCGTCGATCGCGAGCCACCGCCGCCGATCACCGAGCGCATTGCCGCGCCGTGCGACCCGGCCGCGCAATGGATCCCGGGCTACTGGGAATGGATGACCGACCGCGACGACTTCGTCTGGGTGAGCGGGGTCTGGCGCAAGGCGCCCCCCGGCCGCCATTGGATCGCCGGCTTCTGGAAGCAATACGACGAAGGCTGGGTGCGGATCCGCGGTTTCTGGAATGACGCGCCGGAAGAGGCGATCACGTACATCGAGCTGCCCCCGCCCGACCAGCTGGATGACACCGTGCCCGCCGCCTCCGGCAGCGCCTACTTCTGGCTTCCGGGCTACTGGAACTACCTCCCGCTCGAAGCGAGCTACCAGTGGCTGTACGGCCATTGGGAGCCGCTCAATCCCGACTGGATTTGGGTGCCGGCGCACTACGTGTTTCGTACCGCCGGCTATGTGTTCCTGGCCGGTTACTGGGACTGGCCCATCGAGCGCCGCGGCTGCGCGTACGCGTGCGTGTACATCGAGCCGGCGGCGCGCATCACGATCGTGTACGAACCGGTCGTGATCATCGAGCCGGACATCATCATTCACCATCTCTTCGTCTGGTATCCCGACTACATCTACGTTCTCTACCACCATCATCACTTCCACCTCGCCTGGTGGGACGGGTTCATGGACACCCCGCCATGGTGGGGCTGGGACAGCTGGTGGGCGTTCTCATGGCACGACCATTGGGGCCTTTGGTGGTGGTACACGCATCCCGGGTATCCGCACCCGGCATGGATGACCGCCGCGCTGGCCAGCCACATTCATCCGCCGTCGGACCACTTGCTCCTTGCCATGAAGAAGCTGAACCCCCCGCCGGTCGTCACGCCGAACGGGGTGGTGCCGCCGAGCAAGCCGCTCGGGCTCGCGGGGAGGGGGGGACTCAAGAAGTCGCCGGGAAAGAAGCTGGCCGGCGCACCGATTCTTCCGCCCGGCCGCAAAGATCATCTGACGGATATCGGGCGGCCGGGTGAGCCGGTTGCGAAGGCCGCAACCAAGCCGCTCGTACCGAGCGGCATAAAGGCAGCCGCGGGAGCGATCAAGCCGGGCACGGCGCTAGGGGAGCGGCCGCCGAAGCCGAAAGTGACGGCACTGCCCAAGACGCCGAAGCCCCCGCTTCAGCCCACGGTCAAACGCATCCCCCGGCCGGACACCACGCAAGAGGCCGACGGCAAGCCGGCCGGCCGGGGCACCGAACCGGCGCTGCCCAAGGGCAAGCCCGAGTTCAAACCGGGCGGGCCACCCATCAAGCAGCCGGGTGAAATAAAGCCTGCCACGCCGGCGCTCCCCAAGCAGCGGCCGGACGGCAAGCCGGGCATCAAGGCCGGCGAGGGAAAGACTCTGCCGCCTACCGCGCCGCCCAAGACGAAACCCGAGTTCAAACCGGCAGCTCCAGCGACCACGCTGCCGAGCGAACCGAAGCCAAAGGCCGGCGCCGGCCGTGATCGCTCGACGGCGCCGGCCAAACCCGCTGGGCCGCCTTCAGACCAACTCCGCTCGAAGAGCAAGGACCAATCGCGCGTAGGGCCGGGAAGTTCCCCGTCCACCGCACGGCCACTCCCGCGCGACGACGATCGGTCGAAGAGCGGCAATCGGGATCGCGCGGCACCGGAATAGTCCTCCGTGACGCACACGCGTCGACCGAGTCACCGAAGAATCGGAAATCGAGCTAGCTCGAAGCTCGATCTGGCTGATCGGGAACTTTCCGGTCGATGCCGTTGTACTTGGGATCGCCGCGGGGGCTTTAGCCCGATACCGCAGGTCACAGCTCGCGGGGCAGCTCCCGCGCCAGAAGATCCATCCAAGACGCGTCCGCAAGGGCGGCGTCGGCGGCGCGGCACGACGGATGGTCCGCGGCGAATGGCTCGGTCACGTCGCACGCGGCCAGCAAAGCGGCAAACGGCATGGGCGGGGCGTTCGAGCTGGCCGACCATGCGGCGCGCAGCGGGTCTAAAAGCGCCGACAATCGAGCGGCCCACGAGTTGGTATCGTTCGCCCGTGCGGCACTGCTCGCGTCGCGCGGGCCCGAGCTCGGTACGAGCGGCAGCGCCGTGAGATCGCGCCGTAGCGGCCGAGCGGCCGAGCCGGTGGATGCGGCCGTGCGAGCAGCGCTCGAGGCGGCCAGGGCCACTCGGTCCAAGGAGAAACTGCCCCCCGACACCACCGCGCCCGACGCGGAATCGAAGGCGCGCCAGGTTCCCGCCAGGTGAGTCGCCTGGATGGTAGTAACGCTCAGGGTAAGGATGTGCGTATTGAGCCGTTCCGTGCCGAACGAAGACTGGAAGACGCCGGGAATCAGCACCACGTTCGGGTTCCGGAGTTCGATCGTCGGCAGCCCGAAGCCGGTAACCGCGTCCACCGACGTCGCCGGCGTGGTCGACGACGTGACAGTCTCATCGCAACCAAATCCGTTCGCCGGGACCGCCGTTTCAACGTTGCTGAACGTCCCCTGCATATGTGTCAGGCCGTTGCCCACGGTGGTTACCAGCGTCACCAGGCCGGGTGCTAGAGCCACGACATTGAACGACCCGGACTCGGTATAGTAGGCGTCCGTGCCGAAGATGCAGCTGAACGGACCGACGGTGGTGCCGGTCAGCGACCCCTTCCAGACGTCGGCGCCCGCCGGGACGTCATTGTCCTTATTGATGACCGACACATCGGCCGGGTCGATGCCGTTGTACTTGGGATCACTGCTCACCGCCTGCTCCGTCACGACGGTGTAGGGAACATCGCCGTCGATGAGCGCATCATCCACACCCGTCACGGTCACATTCTGCGGCACGTTCCAGTTCGCCGCGGTGAAGGTGAGCGAGGCGGGAGCCACCGAGCCTTCGGTCGGGGCGGAGCTCCGGAGCGCGATCGTCACGGCGGCGCTCGGCGCGCTGCCGAGCACCACGCTAAAGAAGGCCGTGCCGCCCGACTCGGTGGTCACAAGCCCCGCCGTCGGGGTGACGCGGATCTCGCCGTCGTCGTCCAGAATGGTTCCCACAGCGCGGTTGGTGAGATCGAGGCGCGCGTTCACCGGGTTCGAAAGCCCTACGGCGAACGATTCGTCCGCTTCCGCCTTGCGATCACCAAGGATGGGAACGCGGATCGACAGAGGTCCGACGCTCAGGGGCGCGAAGACGAGTGTTCCGGAAACATCACGGTAGTCCTGGCCCGGCTGCGCTGCGCCGAGATACGCCGTGTTGTAATCGACACGGACCGTCCGCTGACTGGGCCGCGTCAGGGCGACGCTGAAGACCATGTCGTTCTCGCCCTGGTCCAGCTCGGCCTGAGCCACCGCCGGCGTGATCAGAATGATCGGTTCCGCTCCGGTATCGGCTCCGGTCCCCGAGACCAGGATGGTGTTGCTCACCACGTCGCCGCACCGCGCCGTCACGCGCGCCGCCCCCTGCTGGGGACCGATCGTGAGCAAGCCGGTCGCCGGCCCCGTGATCGGATCATTGCCGGGATTGCCGATGCCGGCGACGGTGGAACCGACCGGATTGTTCGCGACGTACTGCAGGTTGCAGCGACTCTGGAGTTCGTTCGGCGTGAGAACCCGCCCGCTCGCGTCCCGCGCCACGACCGTGAAACGCAGCTGCGTACCGGGATCGAGCAGACCGGTGCCGCCCGGCGACCGCGGCAGGGATCGCAGCGTGAGCTTCGTGATCGGCAGCGGTTGCGCCTCGATATGCTCGATGGTTCCCTGCGGAGGAACGTTGGTCTCGACGGGCGTGGGCTCGAACCCTCGAGCGGTGAACCGGCCGTTGTAGTCGCAGGGGGGCACGGGAATGTCGGCTTTGCCCTGCGTGTCCAACACGGCCTTGATACCGAGTCCGACCACCTTGTCACAGAGAATCTGCAGCGATCCGCCCGATATCGGCTGGCCCGTGGGGGTCTTGCCGGTGACGTCTAGCGTGGCATGGTCGGGAAGGACAGGCCGTGGCGGGTCGGTGAAGACCGGCACGGGCATCTCCACCAGGATTCCGCCGATGCGGATCTTCGTGAAGTCCACCGCGGTCGCGCCCATTTCTTTCCAGATCGTCGATGTGGCTGCCTGGAGTGCGGGCGAAGCGAGTTCGACGGCCGCGTGTGCCAGCCCCCCCTCGAGCCCCTCCATGACGAACGCGGCGATGATTCCCGGCACACCTTCCGCCTCGCTGTGCAGCGCCTCGTGCAGCAGGTGCTCGGGCACCTGGTCGATCGGTACCCGCTCCGGTGCCTCGACCACGAAAGGAAGCGTGCCGGTGAGGGGCGGGGGCAGAAAGAGCTTGGACGTGGCCAGTTCGCGCAGGGCGAGTTCCAGCGCCCCGGCGGTGCTTTTGGTTTCCGGGTGTTCACCCGTGGGCAGCAGGCCGGTTTGCAGCACGTTGAGGACACCAGCCAACACGGCCTTCGGTCCGCTGGCGACCGGCACCTTGAGTGACGCACGGCCGCCCGCCTCGGCGCCCAGGGCTGCGGCGGCGCCCCGGACCGCTGCGGCGCCGGACGAGGCACCGGACAAACCGCCAACGATCGCAAACTGGAACGGGTACTGCGTGAAGCCGTCGGCGATGCCGAGCACGGCCGCACCGGGGTTCTCCGGGTCGCTGGCCGCCGCGATCGAGAGACCGGCGATCGGCTTGCGGCCGATCTCGTCTACGAACTTGAGCGTCACCTCGCTCGCTCCCCACCGCAGTAGCACTTTACCGGCGGCGTCCGAGGCGGCGGAATCCGCAAAGCCGTCGTTACCCTGGGTGGCACAGGTCGCCGCGCAGCCAAGCAGGATGTCGTCCCCAGCGCCGCCGCTGATCTGGTCCGCACGCGCGCCCCC
>JBGPMX010000390.1:0-5340 GCA_041487215.1 Planctomycetia bacterium
GACGCCGAACCAGTACCGCCCGTTCCGCTGTCCGGCGGAGCTCGCAGCGGCCGTCCGGTCGCTGCGGCCCGACTGGGAACGGTCGCCCCAACTTGCCGCCGTCGTCAACCGCTGCGCAGGCGATACGGTTCCGGTACGCGTCGCGACGCTGGTCGATGTAAACCACGACCTCGAGCACGCGTTCGAGCAGAAGTTCGTGGTGGACGAGCTCCCGGACCTCGGTGACACGAATCTCGTGATCGATCTTCTGCAGAAGAGCACGTTCCGCAGCACGAAGGGAACGTTCTGGCTGGAGACGGAGGACGGAACGCGTGGGTTCGCTCCTACGACACAGGCCGCGTTCTCGATCGTGCCGACCAACTTCCGCGGCGGCGCGATCGAGATGTCCGAGCAAAGCTGCGCGCGGTGCCATCAGGACACACACCGGCTGGCCGACGAGTTCCAGTTCCGCCGCGACTGGTACGCGCACGTCCGCGGCGACGACTGCCGGTTCAGCTGGAACCCGGTGGATCCGCGGGCGGTGTCGTACGGCGCGAACGCCAACGGCGGCAGTTATCCGATGCGGGTGCGGCAGGACCTGGTGGCCGCGGGGCTGCTCGAGCCGTACGACACGGCACGACACGGCAATGTGCTCTACACCAGGCTGCGGACCAAGTCGCTGATCGTTTCGGGGAACTGAGTAATTAAGGTGAGCAAGGCGAGTGCACCTGACGTAACCAAAGAACGGAGACAAATCGCATGAAGAAGCTGAGCGCTCTCGCTGTCGTGTTTCTGGCCGGCTGCTACGCTGGCCCGGCGGCGCACCACGTCGTCGTGCCGGGCCCGGACGGGTGCAAGGTGTATGACATGCGGCCGGGCTGGATCGCCAAGCCGCCCTGGCCCGAGCCGCCACCAACGCCCATGCCAATGCCCTAAAGGACGCAGCGCTCGTCCCGCCCACTAGCCTGTGGGCATGGACATCATCGCCCCAGGCATCTACTACTGCCCAGACCTCGGCGGCTACGTCGAACTGGTCGCCGGGGTCTGGGCCAAGTCGCTCGCCACCGAAGAGCTCGCCAAAGCCAGGCGATGGATAACCGTACGCCCGGGTGGACCGGGCACCGAGGGGCACCCCGTCCTCATCGACGAAGCGAGCGGGCACGTCATCGCGGGCATGGGTGAGCGCGGCCGCGGCCTCCAGTTCCTCAAGCTGACCAAACTCAAGAAGCCGGGCGAGTACGATGCCGGCGCCGCCAAACAGCGGACCCAGCAGAAGCGCCAGGAATACCACCAGCAGCTCGAGCGTAAGGCCAAGGAGTACGCCGGCGGCGCCGCCCCGACCGCCGAGCACTGGAAAGCCGCACGAGCACACCTCAAGGGCGAACGCAATCAGGCCAAGGCCGAGCAACTCGATCGAGTCAAGAAGCACGTCGCCGACCTCGCCCCGAAACTCGGCATCCCCAACTGGGAGCACAACCCAGCCGGCGGCAAGACCGAGCCCCAGCACTACCGCGAGTTGCTCAAGACGATCGATCACCAGTACCAGTCCGCGCGTGAGGCTGTGGTGCGCGATCGCGACCTCGCCCAGCGAGTTCTGTCGGGCCGCGCCGAGCCGATGGACCTGTCCGACCTGATCGATACGACGCGGCCCGCCGCAACCGGCCTCGGCTACCAGCGGACCACGAAAGCCGAGGCCGCGGAGGCCAGCCAGGTCCCCGAGGTGGCCACCGTACGCGACGCGTTCGACCAGTCCGACGACGATGGACGCGCGGCGGCGCGCGAGAGCGTCGCCCAACTCGCCAACGACCTCTCGCAAAGCGACAGCCCGGCCGACCGCCAGTACGCCAGCGAGCTCCAGCAGTGGGCCCAGGGCGAGTTGCTCGAAGCCGATGAGCCGGAGATCGACGCCAAACTGAGCGAGGCCGCGGACCGCCGCAAAAAGGGCGAGTTCAAAAGCGCGAAGCGCCAGCTCGAGCCGGACCCCGAGCGATCCATCCAACGAGAACTGGCGGGGATGGAGTCGCCCGAACAGCAACAGAAGCGGCTCGAGGCGGCCAAGGCCAACAAGATCCAGATCGGTGACCAGCAACTTGACCCGGACACGGTGAGCCACCTGCTGCACGAGCACAAGCGGTTCCGCATGGAAGAGTCGGCTCGCCGCAAGGCGGGCGAGAAGGATCTCTGGGGCCAGGGCGTACACGTCGATTTCAGCGAGGGCGAAGTGGATCGGCAATTGCTCCGTGACCTTCACACGGAGCAAGTAGCCGCGCGGAACGAGAGCTTCCTGCGGGAAGTGGAGCGGGCAGCTGCCGATCCATCACAGCCGGAGCGGCCCGCCGATCCCGGTCGCACGCTCCGGCAGTATTTGAGCGAGGGCACATTCAACGGACTCAACTATGCTTCGAACACGGTGCTCGGCGGCGGCGTGCTGGGCCGGCGCGCCGTCGATCTTCTCGGCATCGACGGCGCGAGCAAACTCGTTGCGAACCGCATTCGAGCGACGGTCCCAGACCCGGACGCCGTGCGCGAGGCCCTGGTCAAGTGGCACGAAGAACAACAGGGGCCCCGCATCGAAGAGGCCACGGCGGACGCGACCGAGGCCCAGCACCAGGCCGAAGAGATCACCATCCCACCCATCCATGACGCCGATGATCTGGTCATCGCGAGTGAGCTCAATCGCCGGCGTAGCTCTCTCCTGGCCGACTCTCAGGCCGTGCTCGGGCGGACCCTGGGAGAACTGGAGGCGACGGCCGCACTCGTGCTGGCGATGGGCGGCGGCGGCAACGAACAGATCGCCGTGCAGCTGGATCCGCAGAGCGTCGACGCGGCGATCCGCGAGTGCCACGCGCTCGGGCTCGGCGACGAAGACTTTTCCATCGTGCCGCAGAAAGAGGGCGGCAAGCCGGTCCTGCAGATTGGGCAGAACGGCCAGCAGAAACTCGCGCAGCCGGCCGACCCGGAGCAAGAGCAGCTCTACCAAGACATTCAGGCCATCAAGCGCGGCGACGAAGACGAAGCGGACTGGCTGCCGCCCGGGTTCGCGCGTCGATCCGCCGATCGACCGCCCGAGCAGCTGGCCGACAAAGCGTTCCGTACGAAACTCGACCTGGCCGGGGCCAGCGACTCGGGCCAGATCCACGACGGGGTACGCGACTATGTGCTGGGCCAATACAACAACGGACGGAGTCAGCGGGACATCCGGGACGATCTACTCTCTGGACAATTCGCTGCCCAACACGGACTCGACCCCCAGAACGTCGACACCTTCATGGACGCAGTCGACGAGGCCCTGCCCACCGTCAACCCGCACGACTACGCTTGGCGACAGACCGCCAGCCTGCGCGACGAGAGCGGCAAGCCGACTGACGCGGTGGCGCACGCGAGTACATATCGAAAAGCGTTTCGCGAGGCGGTCGAAAAGGCAAAGGCGGCAGAACGGCACAACGAGGCCCGGCTGCGGAACCAGTCGGTAGAGTTCGCCAGCAAGCAAGGGGGCGGCGGAATCCCGGCGCTGCACAGCCAGTCGATCGACTACGACGATCCCGAGACGCATGAGGCCGTGTTCCGGGCCCTGGCCGAGAACCCCGCCGCCGTCGCCGCATGGAAGCCGGTCGGCGACATGAGCCGTACCGACACGAAACTGCTCCGGGACCATTTCTGGACGACGTTCGCGAAGGAGAAACCCGGCGAATTCGAGAAGCGGCTCGAGGCCACCGGCGGCCGGCACCCCGGCAAGGATTGGGATGCCTTCGCTCGGAAGTCCGGCGGGTCCGATGCGTCCTACAAAGCGATCCAGGAGCACATGCGCGCGCATCCCGCTGCGGCCGGCGGCGATCTCTTCGGCGGCGAAGCAGAGCCGGATCCGCTCGCCAACGTTGACCTGTCATCCACACACCAGCTCGTCGAGTCGGTTGGCGACAACAAGCACCTGCTGCGCGATGGGCTCGCCTCGGGCGACAACGAGTGGAAGCGCCAGACACACCAGATTCTCCGCCAGAAGGCCGAGCACAAGCTGCGGGAACACTTCTTCACGGCAATGGCCGGCTACAAGCCCGAGGAGATCCAGAGTTACTATGCGGCCAACCAGGACGCCGCCGGCGACGCGTGGCAGCGCTACACCACGATGATGGGTGGAGAGGACCGCGCCTACGACGCTTTGCGGCACGACCTGCGCGGCGAGTTCCTCGAACGGTTCGCGAAACACCATGAGTCGGTCACCGGCAAGCAACTGAAGACGGCCGAGGTGGACCTGCCAGGCAGCGACCGGCACCGCAAGGGGATCCTGCCCGAAGAGGAGTCGCGGGCTGCGATCGCCCAGGAGCAGGCCCGGACGGCCAGCGAGCAGGCAAAGGTCGCCGAGCGACAGGGCGGAAAGTTCGCCGGCGGCGAACGGAAGGAAAAGGCCGAGCGTCTGCGAGAGGCGATCAAGGGCGGCGGCCAGCGTGCGCTGTTCGCCAGCGGCGACGATGAAGAGGCGTCGCGGCCACCATCCACCGAGCGGGCCCGCGCCGAGGGCAAGCGGGTAACGATCGGCGACCGCGCCGAGGGACAGCTGTCCGGCATCGTCGAGAACATCGGGCGCCAGTTCGACCCGCGGAGCAAGGGGCTCCGCTACTGGCCCGCGAAAATGAGCGGCGACCGGATCCTCGCCCAACGCGGCATCAAGGCCGCGCTCCGCGCGAAACGAATTGGTCTCTTCCACGGTGTGGGAAGCGGCAAGACGAATATTGCACTCGGCACATTCACGTCTCTCCACGCCGCGGGGAAGGCGAAGCGGGCCCTCTTCGCCGTACCCGGCCAGGTGCAGGGCCAGTACGGCGAGGAGATGCTGCGGTACCTCGAGCCGGGCAAGTATCAGCACTGGTCGCACCCGGGGGCGTCGCGCGCCGAGCGGATCGCAGCGCACCAGAACGGCGACAACCAAATGGTCGTCGTCACGCACCAGGCGCTTCGCGACGACGTGCTCCACCTCCTTCAGGAGCACGGCCTGGTGGCCGGCGAGGACACAGCACAGTCGTTCAACGCGATGCCGCGCGAGGAGCGGGCCCGCGTCGTAAAAGAGGCACTGCAGAAAGCCGGGGTCTCCTACGACATGCTCGCTGCCGACGAAGCGCACGACGCGCTCAATCGCCGCGGCAAGCCGAACTCGACACTCGCCAACGTGCTCGACGCGATCAGCGACAACACCGAGCACTACATGCCGATGACCGGATCCCCCGTGAAGAACTCCCCCGACGAGATCTTCGATTGGCTCACCAAACTGCGGCCCGACAAGTTCAAGATCGAGGGGCGTGACGAGTTCATGCGTCGCTACGGATCGAACACGGTCGGATCCGCGGACGCACTCCAGCGGGAGCTGGC
>JBGPMX010000391.1:0-5285 GCA_041487215.1 Planctomycetia bacterium
GGTCATCTCCTCGTATCCGTCGGCGTAGATCGTCAGGTCCTGGCCGGACCAGCCCGAGCCGTAGTAAAGCGCGGCGATGAGCCGCTCCACCACCGAGAGCGGGGCGATGAGCGCACGAACGACCAGCCCGGTGATGAGCTGGATCTCATCCACCATGAGCATCTCATTGGGCGTGGCGAAGACGACGTCGAGGTCCTCGCCGCGGATCGCGACCGGGGCGATGAGCTGCTCGCGGCAGAGCTTCTCCGGCAGGAGCGACGCCAGCCGGCGTGCCTCGGTTTCGCGCGGGTCGGGGCCGTCGAAGAGCGGGATGGAGAGGTGCCTGGAGTACGCCGCGGCGATTTCGCGGTCGCTCGCCACCCCCGTGCTCACGAGGATCTCTTCGAGCAGCCGGTCGTCTTTGAGCTGCGCGTGCCGCACCGCATCGAGCTTCTTGGCGTCCAGCGGGCCCTTCTGCCGGAGCAGCTCGAGGATGAGGGGCTGCGTCGCGTTGCGTTCGGCTGTGCTAGTCATGGTCGTTGGCTTCGGGGTCATTCGTTTCGGGCTGGTTCGCTTGGGACGTGCCGCCGCGCGGTCCCTGCTCCTGGGCCGGCTCGGGGGGGCTTGGGCGCGGGCTCGGTGCGCGCGTCGTCCTTCCTGCGGCGTGGCCGCTGGCGCGCACGGCGTTGCTGTAGGTCAGCTCGACCGGTTGCCCCTGCCGCCGCAGCAGCACCTTGTTCGGGTAGATGGCCGCGATCACCGCGGCGTCCGCGCCGGATGGGCCGAGCGTATCGCCCGGTCCGTACAGCCGGCCGTTGATCATTGCCACGCGATCCTCCCCGCGGATGAAGGTGGCGGTGAGGTCCAGGCCGATCGGGGCCTCGCGCGGGCCCGCCCCCGCGGTCGGGGCGGGAGCGGGGCGATCGCTGGCGCGAGCGACGGGCGCGGCCGCCGCCTGCGCGGTGGATCGCTCGCCGGACCGAAACGGGTTCCGGACCGGCGGGGGGGCGATGGGTGGGGACAGCAGGGACACCGCGATCCCCGCCACCCGAGTCTCCTCGAGCGCCCCGCCCTTCGGCTCGGACGTGCTCAGCGACGACCAGCAGCAGTAGCCGAGCACGCCGGCCACCACCGCGGTAGGTGCCGCCTTGTTCAGAGGGATTGCCATCAGCTCATCATCCCCAACACGGTAAGTTGCATCTCAAGGTCGCCGGACTCGCCGCGCGCGGGCGCGATCTTGACCGCGTCGATCCGGAACAGCCGATTGTTGGACTCGATCCAGTTCAGGAATGCGTCGAGGTCGCGGTAATCCCCTTCCAGGTTGATGCGCAGCACGACGGCTCTGTACGGTGCGACGGCCTGCGGGGCGGCCGAGTCCAGCGCGAGCAGCTTGAGCGGCAGGCTACGCACGCCGCCCAGGACGTACTGCACCCACTCGTTGGTGTCGCTGTCCGTGGGGACGCGATCGCGAAACGCGTCCACCTGCCCTCGCAGCTGCTGAATGTCGCGCGTCAGCTCGGTGCGGTGCCGCGCCTGAGCGAGCCGCCGCGCCGTGTCGGTGATGTGGTCGTCGAGCGGCAGGTAGATGGCCAGGTAGCTGACCAGCAGCACCAGGCCGGCGACGAGCGCACGCAGCTTGAGCGGCTCGTAGAGCCACTCGGGCAGCTGTTGCTTCCAGCGGAGTTTGCCGACACGGATGCCCATGGGGTCCTCAGGGTGCGGAAGTCTTACCGGTCTCTTGCGCGGGCGCCGCGCCGTTTGTAAGCGGTGTCTTCGCCGGCCTGGGCAGGCACACGACGGTGAAGAGCGCGTCCGGGTTCGGGCCGCGCTGGCTCTGGAACTGCTTCAGGTCGGCGAGCTCGACGACCGGGAAGTCCTTCTGCAGCAGCGGATGCTCGCGGAGCGAATCGAGGAAGCGGTCGATCTCGTGGGGCACGGACCCCGTGGGGGGGATGGTCGCGGCCGCTTTGAGGATGAGCGACTTCTTGGGCTTGGCCGCCTTCTCCTTGCCGGCCGAGCCGAGCTCGCAGGTCCCCTGCAGCGACGCCAGGAACACGTTGTGGGGCAGCCGGGACGGCAGGTCGCGCGTGTAGGGCGTCCAGAGGGTGCGGCTGCCCAGGAACCGCCGCACGGCGCCGACCCGCTGCTCCAACTCCCTCTTCTCGGTCTCGAGCTCGGCGGCGCCCCGCGCTGCGAACTCCGGGCTGCTCTGGTTCTGACCCGCGCTGGCGGCGAGCGACGCGTCGAGGGTGCGGCCGTGCTGGACGAGCACGGCGGCCATGCAGGCGACCAGGCCGGCCTGCACAACCAGCTCGCGCCAGGGGAACAGCTCGCGGAGCGAGGCGCGCGGCTTGAGCGACCGGGCGAGGTCGAACGATCGGGGAGAATCCGTGAAGCAGCCGATCGCCAGGCCGAAGGCGACGTTCGCGCGGTCGAACGCCGGTTCCGCCAGCCACTCGGCGCGCGTGCCGACCTCGTCCTGGAACCAATCGAACTCGAGCAGCCCGCCCAGGTCCGCGCGGCCGTGGAGGATCACGGAGCGGAACGGCTGCTCGATGCCGCAGTGCTTGCTCAGGGTCTGGAGCGAGCGGCTCGTCGCGAGGATGGCCGCCGCCTCGGCGCCCCGCGGCAGGTCGAACATGCGCCACACGAGCGGGAGGCTGCCGGCCGTCAGGATGGCCAGGCCGCGCGACTCGCCCAGGAACACCCGCAGCGCCGGCCGGCCGCGCAAAGGGTCGCGGCGCTGTCGCGTTCCGGCCCGCAGCAGGCCGCACGGCCCCGGCTCGACGCGGAACGGCCGGACACCACAACCGGCGAGCGTGCTCAGAAGCTCGGCCAGGGGCCGGCGCGGGCACGCCGCGATGCTGGCGAGCGAGCGGCGACCGGGCCGCGCCTTGATCACGTCCACCGCCATGTCGTCGATCGAGATCGTGGGGGACCTCAACGCCTCGCGGAGCAGCACCGCGGGTGACGCATCGGTGCTCGTGGTCTGGATGGGACGCGTGGAGAAGAAGACGTTGCGCGCCGGCAGGCCGAGGGCCACCGGGACCCGGCGCCGGTCCCGCTTGCCCACGAGCGCGACCAGGACGCGATCGACGGCCGCGGCGAGCGGTTGCTGCTCGAAGTCGGCCGTGCTCCGCGCGACCTCGACCGGGCCGAGCGGCGTGCTGACGACCGCGCTGCCGACGACCTCCTTTTCATCGATGACGAGGCCGACCGCCTGGGGTAGCCCGATTTTTCCGAGCAGCGATTTCAAGGGATTGCCGTCCGTTTCGTGTCCCGCGGCACGCCGGCGGGCACACGCGGGAGGGGGGAGGCAACCGCATTCCTCGAGCACGGAACGCGGAACGGAATGATCGGATCCGGCTAGCGAACCATGGGGTGGATCTCGGGGAAGCTCTCGATGGTGCTATTCGTCGGGTCGTAGCCTTGCTCGGTGAAGGTCACGGTGTAGGCGCCGTAGCCCGCGGAAGCCCCCAGGCGCGTGAGGCTCAGGGACCAGGAATCCTCGAGCGATCCGGTGCTGCCGGCGGAGATGGCTCCGACGCTGAAATACTTCGGAGACGGGAGCTGCACATCCAGGTCCGTGATCACCGAGGCGTACGTCCCCATGCGGGCGTGCTGCCGCTCCTGGGCCATGCGGATGGATTGCAGATAGGTCAGCGACTCGGCTGCCTTCGAACGCTCCACGGCCTTGAAGAGCCGCGGGACGCCGAACGCCGCGAGCACGCCGATGATGACGACCACCACGGTCAGCTCGACGAGCGTGAAACCGCGGCGCCCGCTGCATGGAGTCGCCTCAATGCTCATGGTGTCATTTCCCTCCAGTGCCATCGCTACGGCACCGGGAAGAGTTCCTGAACTCCACTACGCCGGATCACGGGCGAACCGTCGGGAATGTACCGAGACGCTGGGGCCAGTCCGAAGGTGCTGCCGGCGGTCGTAGAATGAGTAGGTCAGAAAACGACCTGCGTCAAACCGCGCGCCGCGCGGGGCGAATCGCCGATCGGCCTGGCGCCCTCGAGAGATGCGCAGGCGACGGCACGGGCGCCCCGAGGCGCGACGCGCGCTCGGGTCGTCCGCTCGGTACGCCGGCACGGGGCGGGATGATCCGCACGCACGGCTCAATCGGAAAAGTCGGCCGTCAGCGGCTTCGGGGTGAGCAGCAGCACGCGAGCCGACTCGGCCGCGGCGGGCGGCGGCGGCTTCACCAGCAGCAACTGCTGGCCGTGGCTGGCGCTGTTGTCCTGCCCCACGACGCTGAACCGGACGAGCAGGGCGCCCGGGCGATGGGGGATGAAATCCGTTTCGACCGTCCGCGACTTGTTCGGCGCAAGCGTGCCGATGGGCAGCACGGCGCGGGATCCGGGCGCCCAGGCCGCGCCGTCCGGCAGGCTCGTCTCCAGCCGCAGCTCCTCGGCCGGCTCCTCGGCGTGGTTGGTGATCGTCAGCGTCGCGTGGTAGGTCTCACCGGCCACACCGTCGCCGGGGCTGTCCCAGTGCGTCTCGAGGTGGCCCTGTTCCCCGACGTGCTGGAGCGCCGGGTCGCTGATGGGGCCGACGCCCGCGTCGGGCTGGGCGGGGTTCCAGATGCGCGGGGTGAGCAGAACGATGAGCTCCTTCTTGGTCTTCGTCGCGATCCTCTGGCGGAAGAGCGGGCCCACCCAGCGCAGCCGGCTCAGCACCGGGATGCCGCTCTGGTCCACCACCTCTTCATCCTCCATGAGCCCGGCGATCACGATGGTGCAGCTGTCCGGGACGATGACGTTGGTCGTGACCTCGCGCGTGCTCGTGCGTGGGATGCCGTTGTCGACCTCGCCCGTGCTGCGCTCGGGGTGGATCTCCATGCGGATCATGCCGTCGTCGGCGACGAACGGGCGGAGCCGCAGCTGGGTCCCGACGTTCAGGAACTCGACCTTTTCGACCGACGCGGTCTCGGTGACCGTGAGCGTTTTGTAGCCGATCTTGTCACCGATGATCAGCTCGGCGCGCTGCTTGTTGAGCACCAGGATGCGCGGGCTGGCCAGGATGTTCGTCTTGCCGACCCGCTCGAGCGCCCGCACGAAGCCGGTCACGTCGCGGTCGACGAACCCGAACTTGAGCCCGTGCGTGTCACCGGAGAAGCCCCCCTTCGGCCCGCCGGCGAACTTGCCGCCTGCCGTGAGCACCTTGGCGGGGTCGAACCCGACCGACGCGTTGATCTCCGCGCCGTTGCCCAGGAGCGTGACCACGTCGCGAGCACCGTCGAGCACGGAGAAGTTGACGCCCAGGTTCGTGGTGTGGTCCAGCACGCACTCCATGATGAC
>JBGPMX010000392.1:0-5271 GCA_041487215.1 Planctomycetia bacterium
CTCGTCGTGGTGCACCGAATAGACCGGCACGATGTGCGGATGGTCCATCCGCGCCATCGTCTCGGGCTCGATCGTCGGCCGCGCGGTGATCTTCAGTGCCACCAGGCGGTCACCGAGCGTTGTCTGCCGTGCCAGGAAGACCCTGCCGAACGCGCCGCGGCCGAGCTCGCGCACCAGCAGGAAGTCCAGGAACGCCCCCCCGGCCTCGGGCAGCGGCACGGGGCGATCCAGCGGGGCGAACGGATCGGCGTCCCGACCGATCAGGTCGTGCACGCAAAACAGCCGCGCCAGCGATTCCCGGTAATCCGGGAACCGCTCGTAGTACTCCTCGGACCCCGCGGCCCCGTCGCGCTCCGCCTTCAGGCAGTACTCGGCGTAGATCAGATCGAGCAGCTGCTCCTTGTCGTCGCGCAGCTCGGGATAACGGGCCAGGTAGTTCTCGAGCGGCTCGGGCGCATCGCCGCGCCAGCACTCGCGCATCTCGAGCGCCACGAGGCCGGCGAGGTGGAAGCGATCCTCGGCAGGGCGGGTGCGCAGGAAGGTCTCGATCGAGATGTGCGGCGAGCGGCGAACGAAATCGGCGTAGTCCGCCAGGCAGGTCGATCCGTCGAGGCGTAGGGACAAACCGACGGACAATGATCGGGCGGTGTCACTTGCCCGCATCGCTGAGGCCCAATTCCTTCTCGACCCCGTGCAGGATCCGCCGCGCCGAACGCTCGTCGATACCCGTCTCGGCGGCGATCTCCGCGAAAGTGAAGCCCTGGCCGCGCAGCCGCAGAACTCTCTGGTGCAGCTCGGGCCGCCCGCGCAAGAGATCGCTCAGGCATTCGTTGGCGACGGCCTGCTGGCTCGGCGACGGGTCCAAGCTGCGCAGGGCGATCGCGCGCACCTGGCTGTCCAGCGCCACCTCTTTGTTCAGGTCGAACTTCTCGGTCAGAAGCCGGCGGCGGAATTCGTTCGCCACCTTCGCCTGCGCCGCCAGCACGAGGAACCGCGCCAGCTGCTTCGACGTCTGGAAGTGGATCTCGCCCCGGTGCAGCCGTCCAAAGAAGTCCCCCCAGACCGACTGCACGAAGTCCATCGAATCGAACTTGGCGCGCATGACCTGCGGCAGCCGCATGCGGACCACACGGCGGACATGCGGCTCAAACGACTCCAGCAGCTGCCGAGCAGCCGCCTCGTCGCCGCCACGCACGCGATCCAGGAGCAGTTCGATCGATTCGACGGCCATGGAACTTCCGCAAAAAAATCCCTTCAGCGGATCCCGAAGGCGATCATCACCTTATCACGCTCCTTTGCGCATTGGCAAGCATTTTCGAGGAGGCGAAGACACCGGGAAGCAGGGAAAATCGGCGCGGTGCGCGAGGCAGAACTGGGGGATGTGGGAAAAATGGATGGCGGCAAGACGAGGCGTCGTCCACCGCAATAAAAAGAACGCGATCGGGATCGCCAGAGCGACCCCGATCGCGTGGGCTTCTGCGTGATGGACCCGGCCAGGCAGTGCCTGCCGCTCAGAGGGACGGTGTCACGGGTAAGTCGGTGCCGTGCCGCCCCCCGGAGCCAGGCCGGGGTCGGTGTAGGTCGTGCTAGTATCCACGGGCGGCGGCGGGGGCGGCGGCTCGGGATACGTGCTGCCCGAATCCGACAGCAGCAGACGGGGCGAGAGCTCCTCCAGAACCAACCGCCGCTTTTCGCGCGCGCGGGGGGAGCCCGCCGCAGACAGATCTTGCCAGAACATGAAATCTTCTCCTGGTCCGCAGAACGAACTTGAAGGCACGCGATCGGACAAAACCGATCAACGGCCGCCATGACCTCGTGGAGAACCGCGCGGAGAAAACCGGCGGGCGAATGAAGGGCTGGTGCCCGCCGCGCCCCAACTATAGGTCACGGCAATCCGAGCGTGCCGGGAGGCGGGCGATCGAGCGAACCTGGGCGCGGGGCGGTCTGGTTCTGCGGGTTACGACGAAGGAAGAGGACGAGCGGAGCGTGGCGATGGGTGAGGTCTTATTCGGTTCGCGTGCGAGAACGCAGGAGGTCGCGAACACGAAAGCGCCCTAGTGGTCCGCCCAAGGATGATGGACGGTGTACGGGGCGTGACGTGACGAAAAAAAACCGGCCCGCCGGTTACCCCGAACCGATGGTGCGTCCCGCGCAAGAATTCGGCTCGGTGTCCCGTGCGGGCCGGGGGCCTACGCCTGATGCGCCCGCCGGCTCGAGTCCGAGCACGTCTAAGCTCGTCCTCTTGAGGATCGTCGATACGGCGCATTCGCTGCCGCTATCGACCGTCGCTCGGGGCGCCCTTGGTCCGAGATGTTGTATTGTCCGGTGAAACGTTCCGCGCGACCGGGCCATCCGTCGACCACCTCGTCTTAGATAATCAATATCCCCGCCGAAAAGCGGACAGCCACCGGCCGGAGTTTTTCGCCCCGGATGCCGCGGAACGAGGCACTGCCCGTGCGGAACGGGGGTTGCACCGCGGCTGTTTCTCAGGGCGCTCGGGGCGGCCGCGCCGCCGCGGCGCGCAGCGCCGGCTGGAGCTGAACCATGATGTCGATCATGTGCCGCGACTTGTTGAGCACGTAGAAGTGAATGCCCGGCACGCCCCGCTCGATCAGCTCGGTTGCCTGCGCGACGCAGCGGCGCACGCCCACCGCCTCGGCGCGCGCGTCGTCGTCGCCGGCCGCTTCGAGCTCCGCCTGCAGAGCGGGCGGGATGCTCGAGCCGCACAGCGACGTGATGCGGTGCACCTGCTTGGCGGAGAGGATGGGCAGCAGGCCGGGTACGATGGGCTGCGTGATGCCACCGGCGCGGGCGCGCTCGATGAAGCGGAAGTAGTGCGCGTTGTCGTAGAACAGCTGCGTGATGACGATATCGGCGCCCGCATCCACCTTGCGCCGCAGGTTCACCAGGTCGGTCTCGATGTCGGGCGCCTCGACGTGCTTTTCCGGATACCCGGCCACCGCGACCCCGAAGTCCGCGCCGCCCTCTCTGCGCGCGAAGCGGCGGATGTGCTCGACGAGCTGGTTCGCGTTACCGTAGCCGTCGGCGGCGGGCACGAAGGCCGTCTCGCCGCGGGGGGCATCCCCGCGCAGCGCCACGATGTTCTCGATGCCGGCACGCCGCGTGTCGTCGAGCATGCGGTCGATGTCGTCGCGCGACGAGCCGACGCAGGTGAGGTGGCAGGCCGCCTCCATGCCGTGCTCGTGCTTGATGAGGGCGGCGATCTCCAGGGTCCGCTCGCGCGTGGAGCCGAGCGCGCCGTAGGTGACCGTCATGAAGGCGGGCCCCAGCGCAACCAGCTCGGGTAGCACGCGGCGGAGCTGGCCCATCGCGGCGTCGCTCTTCGGCGGGAACAGCTCGAACGAGATGACCGGCCCGGTGCGGCGGGCGAAGCACTCGGCAAATCGCATAGAACAGGCGGAGCTCCCGAGACGATCGGCCCCGCGCGCTCGGCGGCGGCCACGCGGCGCGCAGCCGCGAAGCTTAGGGACCGTCAAAAAATAACTTGCACATTTGACCTACGAATGGAGCCACTGCGAGCGACGCACCTGGCTTGATCGGGCGGCGAATCGACAAAACGGGCCCTTACCAGCCTAGCGGCCCTCCGCCTCTTGAGCAACGGCCCGGCCCTGGCTTACACTACGCCCTGGGAATTCTCTTTTCGATCGGAGAGTCATGCCATGCGCAAGAATGACGTCACGCGTCGGGACTTCATGAAGACGACCGCGGCCGGGGCGGCGGCAGCGGGGGCGGCAGCGACCGTGTTCGGCGCGGCGAGTCCACGCGCGCGCGGGGCCAACGAGCGCATCCGCATCGGCATCATCGGGCCCGGCGGCCGCGCCGCCGGGTACGCCGACGACAAGCTCGAGGGACACATGCGGCACCTCTGCGGCAGCTCCAAGGAGGGCAAGGAGCTGCGCGAGAAGTTCGACATCGACATCGTCGGCGTGTGCGACGTCTGGGACCTGCGCACCGACCGCGCCGCCAAGCTCGCCGAGAACGAGGGAGACTTCAAGAACATCCAGAAGTACTACCGCGACTACCGCAAGCTGCTCGACGATAAGAATATCGACGCCGTGCTGATCGGCACCCCCGACCACTGGCACGCGCGCCAGACCATCGACGCAGCCGAGGCGGGCAAGCACGTCTATTGCGAGAAGCCCATGACGCACACCATCGACGAGGCACGCCGGGTGTGCGAGGCCGTGCGCAAGAACAACGTAGTCATGCAGGTCGGCGTGCAGTCCATGAGCGACCCGCGCTGGCGCAAGGCGCACGAGCTCATCGCGCAGGGTCGGATCGGCAAGGTCCTGCAGGGGCAGACCAGCTACTACCGCAACTCGAACGTCGGGCAGTGGCGCTACTACGAGCTCCGGGAGAGCATGACGCCCAAGACCATCGACTGGAAGATGTTCCTGGGGACCGAATTCGGCCTGGCGCCCGACCGCCCGTTCGACCGCGAGGCGTTCCAGCAGTGGCGCTGCTACTGGGACTTCGGCGGCGGCATGTACACCGACCTGTTCGTGCACCAGCTCACCCACCTGATCACGGCGCTCGGCGTCCGCTTCCCGCGCCGCGTCGTCGGCGCCGGCGGGCTCTACCTCGAGTACGATGACCGGGACGTGCCGGACGTCGCCACCGTGGTGGCGGACTACGACGAGGGGTGCCAGGCGATCATCACCGCCACCATGTGCAACGACCACCCGATCGAGGAGGTCATCCGCGGGCACACCGGCACCATCAAGTTCCTGGCCGGCCGCGACGACGGCTTCAAGATCATGCCCAACTACCCCAAGGGGCGGCCAGGCAAGCCGAGCGCCGCCGGCGAAGACCCCGAAGGGACCGAGCACGTGAAGACCGACAGCCCGAAGGGGGACGAGACGGCCAAGCACTGGGAGAACTTCCTCGAGTGCGTCCGCTCGAACAACCACGACACCAACAACCCACCCGAACTGGGCTACGCGGCGATCGCCACGGTGAACCTGGGGACGCAGTCGTACCGCGAGGGCAAGGCGTACTTCTGGGACAAGGATCGCCAGGCCGCCTGCGAGGCCGACAAGAGCTGGGCGGCCAAGTGGGAAGAGCGGTCGAAGCAGCGCGGCAAGCCGAACCACGTGATGGGCTGGGCCGTCGGGGACACCGGCAGCCTGCTGGAACCGCCCGGCTACATGAAGCTGGCCGGCCCCTGGATCGACGGCAAGGACCCGGCCCAGAAGGCCTGATCCCAGGGGCCGCTCGCAGTACGCTCCCGAACCAAAATGCCCTCGACCC
>JBGPMX010000393.1:0-5260 GCA_041487215.1 Planctomycetia bacterium
ATGGCTGCTCGATTCATGGAGCCCTTCCCGGTTTCCACCACGCCGACGGGTCAGAGAAGAACCGGAGGTGAAACGCGCCGGGCCCGGCCTGGCCGACCGGGCCCGGCGAAGTATGACGGAGACGGCGTCAGCGCTGGAACGTCGTGCTCGGTTTCTTCACCGTGTTGGACGGTGCCCGCGGCGCCGGCTGCGCGGGACCGGTTTTGCTCGGCGTGCCGCCCTTCGGGCCCGCCACGCTGGCGGAACGGTTCAGCGTGTTGAGGATATCTTCCGTGATGTCCATCTGGGGAAGCGAGTAAATGACCTGCTGGCTCACTTCCTTGATGACGTCCTGCGGATTGGTCGGCGCCTTGTCGTCGTCCCGCGCGGCGCGAAGGACCAGCGAGATGCCGCGCTTCTCGGCGTAGTCCTTGATCACCGCTTCCACCTCCTGGTAAGTCTGGTGATAGATAGTCGCCTCGCGCTGTGTGAACTCCTGGCGCAGGCTGTTGGTCATGACCTCGAGCGACGTCCGCTTCTGCACGATGAGGGCGTCCTTCTCCTTGGCGGTGGTCGAGTCGGGAGCCAGCTGGCTGCGCTGCTCCATGATCTGCTTGATCTCTTGCTGCGCCTGGTTAACCTGCGCTTCCTTCGCCTTGACGTCCGCTTTCATCTGCTCGGAGAGCCGGTTGAACTTGTCGTACTTCTTGAAGACGTAGGCCAGATCGACCAGGGCCACGCGGGTGTCGTAGGACGATGCGGAGCCGGCGGGGCGGTTGTCACCGAGTGCGCGGCCGGTGCGCCAGAACGAGAGCGTTGCCGCCGCCGTCACCAGTGCAGCCACCAACAATTTTCTTCTCACTTGTCACACTCCTTTGTGGGTGGAAGTGGGCCTCTTCGAGCCTGGCAGCCCTGCCGCGGCTCCGCGTGGGCGCAGCGTCCCGTCGCGCGGTGCACGATCAAGGTGCACGACCTAACCGTGATCGGAGCGCGGGATATTCCGTTGGGGAGAAGCGCGCGGCATTCTGCAAAGATCGCCCGAAAGCGTCAAGGCAACTTTCGGGGCGCTATTCCTGGGGCCGCTGGCCCAGGGTGACGGGATAGGTCACGCGCAAATCGCCGCGCAGTACCGTGATGCGCACCGAATCGCCGGGCTGATGCCCGACCAGCGCGCTCTGGAAATCCTCGAGGTCCTTGATCTCCTGGTCCCCGAGCCGGATCAGGATATCGCCGCGCCGCACGCCGGCCTGCTCGGCGGGCCCGCCCGGCGCCACGCCGTCGAGCATCACGCCGCCGCGCACCGCGTCGCGCGGGATGTTGCCCCCGTGATACCGCGCGTAGTGGTCCTGCATCTGCTGCGCGACGTCGCTGCTGTACGAAGGGATCGTGCCCAGGTAGGGGCGGTCGCCCGCCACAGCGTCGCGCGCCGGCTTCTCGGGCGGGACGGTGTAGGCGGGGCGTGTCTCCGCGCTCGCCAGGGCGACCACCGTGTCCTCGACCAGGCCGAGCACCTGGTCCAGCCCCTCGACGTTGATCTTCTCCCAGTGGTCGCTGGGCTTGTGATAGTCCTCGTGGTTGTCCGTGAAGAAGTGCAGCACCGGGATGCGCAGCGGCCAGAACGAGTCCTGGTCGCTGCGGCCGGACCCGCCTGCGACCGCCTTGATTTCGAAGTGATGCTTTGCGTTGAGCGATTCCAGGAGCGGGGAGAACTCGGACGCGGTGCCCGTGCCGTAGATGACCAGCCGGTCCTGACGCAGGCGGCCGATCATGTCCATGTTGACCATGGCGATCGTCTGCTCGAGCGGGACCACCGGGTGGTTCACGTAGTAGGCGGAGCCGACCAGCCCGAGCTCCTCGCCGGTGAACGCGGCGAAGACGAGCCTCCGGGGCAGGGGGGGCTGGCGTATGGCGAAGCGGCGCGCCAGCTCGATCAGCCCGGCGGTTCCCGACGCGTTGTCGTCCGCTCCGTTGTGGATCTCGTGCGATCCGATGGCGAGCGATCCCGGGCCGCCGCGGCCGAGGTGGTCGTAGTGCGCGCCGATCACGATCGTCTCGTCGGCGTGCGGTCCCGATCCCTCGGCCACGCCCAGCACGTTTTTCACATCCACGTTCTTCTTTTCGATGGTGATCCGGCCCACGACCGACCAGCCGTCGAGCGGCCTGGTGTGCGGTTTGAGGTCCTTGTCGATGGCGGCCTCGAGTGCGCCCAGGTCGCTGCCCATCGCCCGGCTCAGCATCGCGTCGGCCACCTCACGCGTAACGTGGGCGAGCGGAATGGGAACGCCCGATGTGCCGCCGGCTCGGCCGAACGGCATGACCTCGTCCTTCTGGGACCGCAGCGAGTACGGGTCGTTCACGAATACGACGGCGACGGCGCCGTGCCGCGCGGCGTTTTCGCCCTTCGCGGCGAACCGCGCGTGCGTGGTATCGATGCGCCCCTGGAACGGCGCGTGCGGGTCGGCCTGGTCCGACTGGAGCGGCTCGTGCCGCATCACCATCACGACTTTGCCTTGGACGTCCACAGCGGCGTAGTCGTCGTACTTGTACTCGGGAGCGGTAATGCCGTAGCCGGCGAAAACGAGCGGGCCCTCGAACGTCCCCGGCCCCTTGAAGTCGAGCGGCACGAACTCGTCATTCAGCCGCAATGCACGCTTCACCCCGTCCGGACCGCGCAGCGCCAGCTCGGTGGGCTGGCCCAGCGCGCTCGCCTGGGCCATCGGGAACGCCTGAAAATACGAGCTGTCCGAGAGACCCGGTTGCAGGCCGGCCTGGCGGAATTGATCCCGCACGTAATCGGCCGCCCGGTCGAGCCCCTGGCTGCCCACCCCACGCCCCTCGAGCTCGTCCGAGGCCAGGTACTGGATGTCCCTGAGGATGTGCGCGCGGCTTGTCGCGGACCGGTCGCCGCCGGCAAGGACGAGCCCGCCGAGCAGCATGCCGAGGGCAAGCGCAGCGCTGCGTGGCCAGCCGAACCGGGTGGAGCGTTTGATCATGCGTGGTCCCTGGGGGGAAAGAAGCGCATGCGCGATTCTGGCCACTCGTTCCTGCCGGCGTCAAGCTCGTTTCACCCCTCCGCTGGACGCTCCCGGAAGGTTGTGCCAGAATGAAATGTCGCGTCCACGGCGTGCGGCGAGCCGTGCGGCAACGGACCGGCCGCGCCCGCCATGCCGAACCGCGGTTTTCGGACGCGCTCGACCCAAACCGAACGCGGCGCCGGCCGAGCAACCGGCCGGTGTCGCCCGGCGGCTTTGTTCGCTCTCTGAATTTACCCGGCGCGCCGCGCCGGGTCACCACCCGGAGTCTTTGCCTCGTGGCCACGCTGCTCGTCATCCACGGTGCCGAACAGGGCAACCGTTACGCGCTGGATTTGGCGGCGGTGCGCATTGGCCGGGAATCCGCCAACGGCATCCGCCTGGCGGACACCGAGGCGTCGCGGCAGCACGCGGAGGTGCGCTGCCGGCAGGGCGAATTCACGATCGTCGATCTCGGCAGCTCGAACGGCACCTACGTGAACGGCCGCCGCGTGACCGAGGCGCAACTCAACACGGGCGACCGCATCCAGATCGGCCAGACGGTGCTCGTGTTCGGCACCGGCGCCAGCGTGGCCCGCGCGGATCTCGCCAAAAAAATCAGCATGATCACGCGGGCCACGACCGACCGCTCGAGCGGGATCGTCAAGTCATTCAGCCAGTCCGAGGGGAGCCAGTACCTGGCCCACCCCGAGCGAGCCGAGACACCCTGGCTGCAGAACGCGCTGGCCAACCTCCGCGTGCTCTATGAGGCCAGCCGCGCAGTCAGCCACATCGTCGACCTCAACGAGCTGCTGGTGCGCATCCTGGAGCTGACCTTCCAGTCGATCCGCGCCGAGCGGGGCTGCGTGCTGCTGCACGACGCGGACAGCAACCAGTTCGAGTGCCGGGCCGTGCACTACGGCGAAGGGGTCAGCCACGACGAGCAGATCGAGATCAGCCGCACGATCGTCGATTACGTCTTCTCCAAGGGCGAGGGGGTGCTCACCAGCGACGCGGCCGCCGACCAGCGGTTCTCGCCCGGACAGAGCATCATGCATTACGGCATCCGCGAGGCCATCTGCGTGCCGATGCAGGGCCGCCACAGCATGATGGGCGTCATCTACCTGGACAACCGCGTGCCCCTCGAGGAAGCGGTGCTCCAGGAGAAGCCGACCGGCAAGTTCACCGACGAACACCTCAAGCTGCTCATCGCCATCGGCCACCAGGCCGCTCTGGCCATCGAGGACACCCGGTACTACCAGGCACTCGTCCAGTCCGAGCGGCTGGCGGCGGTCGGGCAAACGATCGCCACGCTCAGCCACCACATCAAGAACATCCTGCAGGGGATCAAAGGGGGAGCGCACCTGATCGAGATGGGGCTCAACGAGCACGACGAGAATCAGGTGCGGCGCGGCTGGAACATCGTGAACAAGAACCAGACCAAGATCTACAACCTGGTCATGGACATGCTCACCTACTCGAAGGAACGCGAGCCCGCCTTCGAGCCCTTCGACCTCAACGAGGTGGTCCGCGAGGTGGTCGAGCTGATGGAATCGCACGCGGCCGAGATCGGCGTGCGACTTCGCCTGTCCATGGACGAGACGATGCCGCGCGGCGCGCTCGATCCCGACGGCATCCACCGCGCCGTGCTGAACGTCGTGTCCAACGCGCTGGACGCCACCGAAGGGAAGAACGGAGAGGGCGTCGTCGAGGTCCGCACGCGCTACGACGGCAAGCAGAGCGTTGCACGGGTACACGTGCGCGACAATGGTGTGGGCATCAACCGCGAAGAGCTCGCGCACCTGTTCACCCTCTTCGCGTCGACCAAGGGGGCACGCGGCACGGGCATCGGTCTGCCGGTGAGCGAGAAGATCCTGCGCGAGCACGGCGGCGAGATCCGCGTGCGCAGCCAGCCCGGCGAGGGGACCGAGTTCATCCTGGAGATCCCCCTGCGGCTCGATTCAGGCACCGTGGTCTGAACGCCGACCCGGGGACGCAGCCGATGTTCGTCTAGCATCCGGTCTAAAACCGGATGTTCTGGCCATCCGGTCCTTGTTCGGCGCGGGTCTCCTGACTTCGCCATTCACGCGATTCGCAGGTCTCCGGACGCGCTTCCCCTCACCGCTTGCTTTCGCGGCCATCCTCCATGCGGGTGGCGAGCGGGGAGACCTTCGGTCAAAAACGCGGCGGGGGGGGGGGGCCCCCCCCCCCACCATGGGGGGGGGGGGGGGCCCCCCCCCCCGGGGGCCCCCCCCCCCCCCCACCCGACA
>JBGPMX010000394.1:0-5243 GCA_041487215.1 Planctomycetia bacterium
ACGCTACGGCTTCAGCAGCATCAACATGGACCGGGACTGGGTTGCGCGCGACATGATCGGAATTGACGCGGGCGCGGCCGTGATGGCGGTGGATAACTACCTGATGGGCGACCGCGTGCGCAAGACCTTTGACCGCCTACCCTGCGTCCGCCGTGGTCTGGAGCGGCTGGGATTCGCCCCCGCCGCGTGCCCCAGCGCGTCACCCGCCCCGCGGGCCCCCTCTGCAAAGGCATCCTGACCCGGCGCCGCCTCGCCCGCACCGTCGTACGCCACCCCCGGAATGTTGATGACAGGCCTGCCTGTGACACCGGAGCCGAAACTAGCCAACAGAGTAATCGCGGCTAGCTCGAGCCGGCGGTGACCCAGGATCGGGGGGGGCGGAAGTCGATGACGTGCGGCCGTGCCCAGCAGCCAGCGACGAGAGCCGCAAGTGGCTGACGGGCAAAGCAGACCCGTTCAGAAGCGCGAGCAGCTTGTTCTCCACCATCGCCGCCGGCCGGAGCCGCGCACGGCAGTCCACGATCAACGCCTCGGCCACATCCTCTTCTACGCTCACCTCTTCTACGCTCACCTCGCTTACCGGTGCAGCAGACGCCGGGGCAACAAACGCCTCCGTGGACCGTTCACTCGTGCCTCGATTCGTCTGCCGACTCGCCGCCGAGCGAAACGGAACTGCAAACGACCTTGCTTCGCTCATGGCATCATCCTCCTATTTGAGCCAATGTAGCAGGAGCAAACACCATGCCGCTCTTTTGGTAAGGAGCCAGCTAAAGCGGTGCAACTGCACAGCCTGGGAGCCGGTATAAATGCTCTGTCTACTGACAGCGCTCTCATTGGAAGAACAGAGAGTGTTCGTGAAGGAAAGAAACTGCTCAATCAGGCGCGGGGATGATTGGGGGCTTTACGTAAGTGGCCGAGCGCGCAGCGTTACTCGACATGCACGGTCTGGTCCGCGAGTGTGATATCGGGGTCGGGCCAGGCTTTCGCGTCCAGGACGCTTTTGTAGAACGAGCGGTAGATGAGCCGCACGCGCACGCGCACGCGCAGCGGGCTCGGTGCCTCCGTGCCGGCGAAAACGAAGCGCTGCGAATCCACTTCGTCGGGAGCCAGCCGCGTGTCGCCACGTAGCGCCACCGCATTCCAGAATGGTGCGGGGGAATCCCCCTCGGCGTCCTCGAGCAGCTTGCCGTAGATCTTGCCGGGCGCACCACCGTAGTTCCGCTCGGCGCGCGGGCCCCACCCGCCCTCCGGTCCGATCACCGGCCCGCTCGTCGGAGACAGCTCCGCGCCGTGCCGGTCCTGTGCTTGCACCAGCAGGATGAGGTGCCGATCCGGGCTTCCGGTGGGAAGGCGGTGCCCGACGCCGATCGGCCGCACGGTGGTCGTCAGCGCGATCCCAACACCGGCCTCTTGGCGCGCGTCGACGCGGAGTTCCACGGCGGAACGGAGGAACGCGGCGTCGCTTGCGCCGGCGAGACGATGGCTGGCCAGTGTCCCCGGCTCGCGTTCGACCCCGCCGTGCCCCGGGGCGATGTTCGTCAGCACGCCGTCCGGTTTCATGTGGCAGTTCTGGCACTGCACGCCGGCACGCGCATAGGCGCTTCCCCGCCATTCGGAGAAGGTTGTGTAGGCCCGCGTGCCGAACAGTGTCCCCTCGTGGCAGCTGGCGCAGTAGAGGCTCGAGCGGTAGATCGGCGCGTAGGTGTCCTGGCCCCGTTCGGCATCGTCGAGCGGCCCGAAGAAGATCTGCCGTCCCGCGCGGGGCCGCACCATGTCGAGCGCCAGCCGGCCGTGCTCGATCCCCACAAGCTCGGGGTGGGCGGACAACGACGTGGCAGCCACCTTGTGGCAAATGTCGCAGTGGATACCTTCGCGTGCCACGCCGGATGCCAACCGGGGGTCCTCAGCCACCGGGTCGTCGGCGGCGACACCGGGCAGGTGGCAGGCGACGCAGACCGCACGCGCTTCCGGGTGCGCGTCGGCGAAGCTCCAGCCGCGGCCCGGTTGGCCCGACCAGTCGGTGCCCGCGAACACATCCAGGAAGTGGCGATTGATCGCCGCGCCGGCGTGCGCCGACGCGGACCATTGCCGGTAGATCTCGGCGTGGCAGTTCGCGCAGTTGTGTTCGTGGGCCGGGTCGGGATTGGGATCGACCCATGCGTAGTCGTCGCAGTCATCGCGCGGGTGCTTGCTGAGCACGATCCGCATCGGGGACCGCGGTTCCGCTGCCGCGGTGCCGATATAGTACCCCTCTTTCCAGGCGGCGATGCGTTGGGCGGGGCGCGGCGGGGCGGGCAAGCGGAAGCGTCCGGCGGCGTCCGCGAGCACGCGCTCCGGCCGGGTCTGCCAACCGACACGCGCCGCGGCGAGCGGCTCGTCCCCGGCGAGGACTCGGCCTTCGACCGCGCCCAGCTCGTCGGGCCGCCAGCTGGACCAGCCCAGTGTGGCGAGCAGCCCGGCAAGGGCGACCAGGGACAATCGGGCGGGATGGATCACGCCTGCGATGTAGAAGTTTGTCAAGTTTCTTCAGGTAAGGATTCGCTGTTTGGCGTAGCCGTTTGATTCGTGCAACCTGCGATGCGATCGTGCACCGAGGTGCTGATCAGTTCACGTGTTCGCGACAGAGACAGCCCACACTGTCAGACGGGCTCTTCAGCGGCGGGCGATTCACGGTCGTGTCTCCCATGTGAATCAAACGCCGCTCAAACGGAGACGTTTACACAGCTCCAAAACCGGGACTTTTCGCTTGCTAGGCGATTTCCTCCGCACCAGATTCCGTCGCCATCGCGCCGGCAACAGAGAGAGGCTAGCCGGAGGTGCAGGGGGCGGCAATGAGCACCCCTGCCCGCGGGCATGGATCGCCCGTGGAATCCGGCATGGATGCGCCGGGCCGGGGACGGTCCGACACGGTTCGCACGCTGTGCCAGAGCCGGATCGCCCGGCGACGCGTGGCCGCAACCACAGCGACTTTCCTACGCTTGGGGTGACGCGATACTGGCAGTCGCCAGCGGTCACTCATCTGGCGTCGTCGTATTAGCACGCTTCCACCAGTCGCGCCACCGCGCGATTGACTCGGCGATCTCCGAGGCGGTGGCGTTGTCGCTCGGCCCGAACAGCTGGCGGGTCGTGCGCGCCAGCGCGGTAGCGGCGGCGGAGCGGACGGGGGGGCTCGAATCGGCCAGCGCATCGATGAGTGCCGGGACGGCGGTCGCGCTGCGCAGCAGGCCGAGCAGGCGAGCGGCCGATTCCTGCGCCGCGTCGTCGCCGTGCTTGAGGACGCGTGCGATCGACTCGGCGTGCGCGGCCACCGCGGCGGCGTCGTTCGCGCTCGCGCGGCGGTAGAGCTCATCCAGCGCGCCGAGTTGAGTCGAGCGATCTGACAACCCGTCGATCAACTCGGTGATGGTCCGGCTCCGCGCGGCGGGGGGCCGCGCCAGCGAAGCGCTGCGCTCGCGCGCATCCGTCGCCGCCCCCTTCCGGGAGGTGCCCATGGGGCCGGTGGCAGCGGAATCATGCGGCGGCTCTTGAGCGGCGTCCGGGCCGGGGTCGCGTACGGCGAGCTCGGTGAGCCGGCGGCCGGGAACGTACGCGAGCCGCTGGCCCTGCTCTTCAAACCGGCGCTTGCGCTGTGCCGCGGCAAGCTCCTGGGCCTGGATGCGGATGATCTGCTGCTCGGCCGAGTCGAATACCGCGTTGATGTGGTGCGTGTAGCCGGCGATCTGGCGCTTCTCCAGATGGCGCAGCACGTACGTACCGACCTCGGGGTCCTTGGAGAGCCCCAGGATGCCGCGCAGCTTCCCCGCCAGCGCCGTGATCGGGCAGCTCGCGCGCATGCGGGTGGCCGTGTTGAGCCCGCGCACCAGGGCGGGGACGGCGTCATCGGAACGGATCGCGTTGAACCGGGCGCGGATCCGTTCGATCGCCGCGCGGTCGCGGATGTTGCCGATGTCGTACTGGATGAAGTTCTGGACGGCAGCGTCATACGCGGCGTCGCGATCGCCCAGCTCCGGCGTTTGCGCGGGCGCCGCGGCAGTGCCGGCGCATGCCAGGGCGACGAGTGCCGCTACGAGCCCCGCGGCTGTCGCGCGACGTTCCATGCCCGGTTCTCCGCGAGCGAGGTGCTTTACGGCACCGAACCAAACCGTGCGGCGGCGCCGGCGCATTCGGCTCCGGCAGCCTCAGCCGGTCTTGTTAAACACTAGGGATCGGCACGAACCCAGCTTACCGCTGGCGCGCCCACGGGGTCAATCAGGCGCGGGGGCGTTATGATGCCCAGAGCGACGATCGAACGCGGCTGGACCTCGTATTGCGATCCGCCCGCATGGAGGCTGGCACCGCCCTGGCCGTCGGCGGTGTCGAGCTTGCGCTCCCACGCCTGGCGCTCGCGGTGCGCCGGCAGCGTGAAGTGAATCGTCTCGTCGCTGGCGTTCAGCAGGATCAGCACCGTCTGCCCCATGATGCGGTCGCCGTGCTCGTCCACTTCGTCGATGATGTCGCCGGCCAGCCGCACCCCGAGCGCTTTGACGAATCCGACGTTCCACGACTCGTCGGTCATCTCGCTCCCCGACGGCTCAAACCAGGTGACGTCCTTGACATCGGAGCCGCGGATCTTGCGGCCGTGGAAAAACTTGCGACGCTGGAACACCGGGTTCTCGCGGCGCAGCTGAATGACCTGCTTCACGAACTCGAGGAACGCCTTCTTCGGCTCGTCCAGGTCCCAACCGATCCAGCTGATTTCGCTGTCCTGACAGTAGGCGTTGTTGTTGCCGTACTGCGTGTTGCCGATCTCGTCTCCGCCGAACAACATGGGGACGCCTTCGGAAAAGAGGAGCGTGGTAATGAAGTTGCGCTTTTGCCGCACGCGCAGCGCGGAGACGGCCGCATCGTCCGTGGCCCCCTCGACGCCGCAATTCCAACTCAGGTTGTCGTTCGAGCCGTCCTGGTTGTTTTCCAGGTTTGCTTCGTTGTGCTTCTCGCTGTAGCTCACCAGGTCTTCCAGGGTGAAGCCGTCGTGGCAGGTGACGAAGTTGATGCTCGCGTACGGGCGTCGCCCGCTTTCTGCGTAGAGATCGCTCGAGCCGCAGAGCCGTGTCGCCAGCTCGGAGACGGCGCCGCCGTCGCCGCGCCAGAAGCGGCGCAGCGCGTCGCGGTACTTGCCGTTCCACTCGGTCCAGCCCACCGGGAAGTTGCCCACCTGGTAGCCGCCCGGTCCGACGTCCCACGGCTCGGCGATGAGCTTCACC
>JBGPMX010000395.1:0-5231 GCA_041487215.1 Planctomycetia bacterium
ACCTGGTGCTGGACAAGATCGGGATCGGTTCGACCGCGGCCCGCATGGAAGCGTGGGGCTACCCGAACACGAAGCTGCACAGCAAGGTGTTTCGCCGCGACACGTCGCTGTTTCCGGAACGGAGCCGCGCGTACGGGCTGGGCTCGACCACGGCGGACGAGATGGTGCGCCTGCTCGAAGAGATACACCACGGCAGCCGGATCGCGGACGACGACCGCGCCGCGATGCTCGACCACCTGAAGCACTGCGAAGACAAGGACAAGTTGGCGCGGTTCCTGCCGCCGGGGACCGTGCTGGCACACAAGAGCGGCTCGCTGGACCAGGTCCGCAGCGACGCCGGTCTGCTCTTCACCCCCTCGGGGCCGGTCGCGCTCTGCGTGCTGACGAGCGAGAACGAGGACAAGCGTTGGGTGGCGGACAACGCCGGCAACCTGCTGTGCGCACGGATCGCCGAGGCGGTCGGGAAGCACTTCACGGCAGAGTGAGTGGTGAGTGGTGAGTGGTACGAGCGCAGCGAAGGATCTGGGTCCAGCAACTAATGAGGGAAGGAACCGCCGATGGACGCCGATGCACGCCGATCCGAAGACGATCCCGCCATCGGTTCCCTGAACCGACCTTGAGGAGCCCTCGTCCTATCGGCGTCGGTCGGCGTTGCTCGGCGGTTCTGACGACTCACCACTCACGACTCACCACTCACCACTCACGACTCACGACTCACGACTCACGACTCACCACTCACCACTCACGACTCACGACTCACGACTCACCACTCACGACTCACGACTCACGACTCACGACTCACGACTCACGACTCACCACTCACCACTCACGACTCACCACTCACCACTCACTCTGCCTCAGTCATGTTCGTCCTCGATTTCGCCGACGATTTCCTCGAGCACGTTTTCGAGCGTGATCAGTCCGTGCACGTGCCCCTCCTTGTCGCGCACCACCGCCATGTGTCGCTTGAGCCTGCGGAGGCGGCGGAGCACCGTCCCGATCGGCTGCTCGGGGTCGACGAACGTCGCCGGGTACATGGCGTCCTCGAGCACCACCAGGCCGCGCAGGCTGAACAGGTAGAAGAGGTCTTTGGTGTTCACGATGCCGACGATCTGGTCCAGCTCGCCGTCGTACACGGGCATGCGCGTGTGCGCGCCGCTGCGCACGGCCTCGAGCACCTGTTCGGGGGGGGAGGCGAGATCGAGCGCCGCCATCTGCTCGCGCGGCACCATGATTTCGCGGACTTTTTTCGAGGTCAGCTCGAAGACGTTCTGAACGTACTCGGCCTGCTCGAGGCTCAGCCCCCCCGCCTTCTGCGTCTCCTCGACGATCATGCCGAGCTCGACCACCGAATGGACCATGGACCTGCTGGACACGGGCGGGATGCCGAGCCAGCGCACGACGCTGGTCGCGGTCTTGTTCATGACTACGAGGGCGGGCCGGGCCATCCGCGCGAACACGCGTAGCGGCCGGGCGAGCAGGAGGGACACCCTATCGGCGACCTGAAGTGCGACCATCTTGGGCACGAGCTCGCCGAACACGACGTGCAGGAACGTGATCACGAGCAGCGCCGTGGCGGCGGCCGTGTGCGCGGCCATGGGCTGCCACGCGCGGGGGACGCCCGCGAAGACGGGCTCGATCACCGCGGCCAGTGCCGGCTCTCCGATCCAACCCAGGCTCAGGCTGGTCAGAGTGACACCGAGCTGGATAGCGGCGATGGTCTCGCCGATGTCGGTCTGCGCCTCGATCGCCGCGCGGGCGCCGCGGCGGCCGGCGTTGGCCAGTTCCTCGAGCTTGGTGCGCCGCACCGCCACGACGGCGAACTCGGTGGCCACGAACACCGCGTTCAGCAGCACAAGGACCGGGATGGCCACGAACAACCGCAGGAAGAGCATCCATAGCTCAGCGTTCATCATGCCTCGCTTCGATAGGGAAGCCGCCACCCGCAACGGGGACGAGGGTGGGGCCGCGTGCGTGGAGAGGGCTGGAATGGCACAGCGATTCGTCCGCAAAAATATCGCCGCAGGCGATCCCTGTCAAAAACACGGCAGAGGAAAATGTTAAGATATTGGCCAGCAGGCGGAGAACTCGGTGCCGCACCTTGTCGTTCGAGCGACACGGCAGAGCTGCATCCCCCGCACTCTTTGAAGGGAATTCTGGAAAATGCCCAATGGTGAGCGCGCCCTGGCGGTGTTTATTGACTTCGAGAACCTGGCGCTCGGGTTTCAGGGGCAGCGCAACAAGTTCGACATCAACCGCGTGCTGGAACGGCTGGTTGAGAAGGGGAAGATCCTGGCCAAGAAGGCGTACGCCGACTGGAGCCGGTTCCAGCCGTACACGGCCGAGCTGCACGAGTGCGCGATCGAGCTGGTCGAGATCCCGCGGCGCGGCCAGACCGGCAAGAATTCGGCCGACATCCGGCTCTGCGTCGACGCCATGGACCTCGCCTACTCCAAGGAGCACATCGATACCTTCGTGATCGTCTCCGGTGATAGTGACTTCTCCCCGCTCGTGTCCAAGCTCAAGGAGAACGGCAAGTACGTGATCGGGCTGGGTATGCAGAACTCGACCTCGGATCTGCTGCGGGACAACTGCGACGAGTTCATCTACTACGAGGACCTGGCCCGTCCCCAGCCGGTCGCCGTGTCGCGGATCGAGCAGCTGCCCGAGTCCAAGCGCAAGGTCTTCCAGCTGCTGGTCGATTCCCTGATGGCGCTCAAGCGCGAGAACAAGGAGGTGCTCTGGTCGTCGATGGTCAAGGAGACGATGAAGCGCAAGAAGCCGTCCTTCAACGAGTCCTACTTCGGGTACCGCACGTTCAGCGAGCTGCTCGAGGACGCGCAGCGCGAGGGAATCATCGAGATCGAGATGGACCACCGCAGTCGGTCCTACGTGGTCACGCAGTTTGGCGAGGAGGCGCAGGCGCCCAAGGAACCGGCGTCCGATGGCGTTCGGAAGCGTAGCCGCCGTCGCCGCTCGCGTGGTGGCGCCTTGCGGTCGTCCACCGCCACAGCGCCGCGTCGAGAGCCGGTGCAGGCCGCGCCGTCCGAGCGGCAGCCCGCCGACACGGCCGAGCTGGTTCGCGACACTCCGGGCGGCGCCACCGATCTGGCCCCGCCGCACGCCCCCCAGGAAATCGTGCCCGCTGAGGCCGAACCGATCGAGGAGTGACGGAGATCGGTTGCACCGGGCCGACGCGGGGCGGACAATGCGGTGGTCGTCCCGTTGCGCCGCACGGCATGCAACCGGCTGCCGCGCGGAAACCGCCTGGAGGAATTGCCATGGCTCATGATCGCAGGGATTTTCTTCGAGGGCTCGGGGGCGCGGTCGTGGCTGCGCGGGCCTGGCCCGCGCTCGCTGCCGTGTCGCCTGCCCGCGCGGCCGACGCGCAGGTCACGCCCGACATCGTCCGGTTGCGCCCCGAAATCGAACCGGTGGTGCGCTGGATCGAAGACACGCCGCGGGAACGCGTGCTCGACACGGCGATCGACGAGCTCAAGAAGGGGCTGTCCTACCGCCACCTGCTGGGCGGCATCTTCCTGGCCGGCATCCGCAACATCAAGCCGCGTCCGGTGGGGTTCAAGTTCCACGCGGTGATGGCGATCAACTCCGCGCACCAGCTGGGTCTGGACGCCCCTCAGCAAGACCGATTGCTTGCGCTGTTCTGGGCGCTGGACAACTTCAAGTCTTCGCAGGCCCAGGATGTCAAGGAGGGGGATTGGTGGCTGGAGCCGGTGAAGGAGGCGGCGGTACCCGGCCCGGCCGAGGCGCGCAAGCGGTTCACGGCGGCGATGGACCGCTGGGACGACGAGGCGGCCGACGCGGCCGTGACCGGGCTCTGCCGCGCGGCGGGGGCGGGGGAAGTCATGGAGTATCTCTGGCGCTACGGGGCACGCGACCAGCAGAACATCGGGCACAAGATCATTTTTACGGCCCAGGCGTTCCGCACGCTCCAGACCATCGGCTGGGAGCACGCCGAGCCGGTGCTGCGCTCGCTGGTGTTCGGCTTGCTCAACGGCGGGCCCGGCGAGGCGGCCGCGCCATACGCCGCGAACCAGGCACGGGTCGCGCGGATCCGGGCCGACTGGGCCGCGGGGCAGCCCGACGCGGGCGCGGCCGCGTCCCTGCTCGATACGCTGCGCCACGCATCGGCCGATGAGGCGGCTGAGCAGGCCCTCGAGCTCCTGAACCGCGGCGTAGCCGCGTCGTCGCTCTGGGACGCCGTGCTGCTCGCGGCTGGCGAGCTTCTCATGCGGCAGCCGGGAATCGTGCCGCTGCACGCGACCACCGCCTCGAACTCGCTGTACTATGCCTTCCGCGCCTCCGGGGACGACGCCATGCGCCTGCTGCTTTTGCTCCAGGCGGCGTCCTGGATCACGATGTTCCGCGAGGGGACGCGGGCGCGCAGCGGCCTGCCCGACAGCCCGCGTATCGATCAGCTCGAGCCGGCCGCGGACAGCGCCGCCGTGCCGGTGGGCGATCTCCTGGCCGAAATGGGCAAAAACCGCGCGTCCGCCGCGCGCCGCGTGCTGGCCCGCGCCCGAGCCGGCGGTGACGCGCGCGACTTCGTGGACGGCGCACGCCACCTCATCTTCACGAAGGGGACCGATTCGCACGACTACAAGTTCGCGGCCGCCGCCTTCGAGGATGCACTCGTCGCGAACGCGACGGCGCGGCCCGAGCTGTTGGCGGCCAGCGTGTACTACTTGCGCAGCGCCGGAGACCCCGACTCCCCGCTCACCGAACGCGCCCGCCAGGCGCTCGCACGACTCTAATGGCCTATCCCATTCACGCCTTCCTGCGGGGTTGCGGTCGCCTCGCCCCCGCGCTCATGGATCACGCGGGGGAGAGGGGGCCGTGACAAGAGGGACCGGGTCGATGCTGTTCGTGACGCCACTTTGCCAACGCGGCCCGGGGGGTTCCTCGTGAGGGTGCTGGTGAGCGCCGCCAGCGTCGCCGAGGCGGTTGCCCTCGCCGATCTGGGCGTCGATATCGTGGATGTGAAGAACCCGGTCGAGGGTTCGCTCGGCGCCCAACCCCCCGGGCAGATCCGCGACATCACGCGCGCGCTGCGCGGGCGGGGCGTGGCCGTGAGCGCCGCGTTGGGGGACCTGCCGGCGCAGCCGGGCACCGCGGCGCTCGCCGCGTTCGCGGCCGCATCCCTTGGCGTCGATTTCATCAAGGCGGGCCTGCACGGCGGGATGCTGTTCGAGGAACTCGGCTTCCGCTAC
>JBGPMX010000396.1:0-5214 GCA_041487215.1 Planctomycetia bacterium
CCTTGCCGTCGGCGACCACGGGGTTGCCGTAGCAGCGCGAGCCGACGGCGGCGACCCACTTGATGTTCTTGCCGGACTTGACGTCCCAGTCGGTCGGCATGTTCTTCTCGACCGAGTTGACCATGTTGCGCTGCGGGCTGCCGCCCCACATGGGCCAACTGGCTGATTCCCGCGTGGCGGCGGCGGCCGCGAGCAACCCGGCGGCGAGCACGAGGGACACAATGGTGAGCCGACGATTTTCTGGTTTGCTGGCGCTCATGAGGCATCCTCGGATTTCGAAGCACGAGTGACTCGGTGAGGAGAATTCGCCACTTCTGGGCGGTGCCCTCAGCTGGGTGGCACGCCGCTCGAGGCTTGGCGAAGGGCGTGCGAGACTGTAGCAGCGTTTCTCCGAAACGCTGAGGCGCGGGCCTCGGAGATGCCCGCCTACACTCACGCCCTTCGAAGACTCGAGCGGCGTGCCACCCTGTTCCAGCTCCACGAACTAGAACACTGCCCATTCCTGCGTCATTCCTGGTTCGGCGTTACCTTGACGTTGTCGAAAAACGCCGCGGTCCCCGGCGTGTTGGTGATGTTGGTGGAGTAGGCGTAGATGCCCGGACTCCCCTCGGTGTTGGGCGTCTCGTCCTCGACCTCGACCGTCCACTTCTCGGGTTCTTCCTCGCCGCGCGGCCATACCTTGCCGCGCACCAGCAGCTTGCCGTCCCGCGGCTCGGTGGTGAGCTTCATGTGGTACCACGTGTCGGGCTTCCAATCGAAATCGACCGTCTGGTCGACGCGCGGCATCGGTCGCCAGCTGATGATGCGCAGGCCGTGGTTGTTGCCGAGTAGCTCGAGCGTGTAGCGGTTGGCGGTGAGCCCCATGTCGGGCAGCTGGTCTTCCTTTTCGCTGCCGAGCACGTCCGCCTCGACGGTGTAGTTGGAGAGGTCGGCCGGTCCGATGAAGACGTCGGCGCGCGCGAACTGCGGGTTATCGGCGAGTTTCTCGAGCACCTTGCTGCCGTCGCGCGCGACGACGCTGAACTTGACCGGTGACAGGCCGACCCATCCGGCGGGCAGCTTCTTCCCCTCGAACGGCTCGAAGTCCTCGGCGAGCGGCAGCGGCGGAAGGACCCGCACGCGCGCGGAGCCGGTGAGCTCGCCGACCGTGGCGGTGACCGCACCGCCCTGGCTGTGCTGGGCGTCGGCGATGGCGAGTACGCCCCCCTCGGAGATCTTGCCCTGCACCCCCTTGACCGACCACTCGGGCTCGGCGTCGCGCAGGTAACGTCCTTTCTCATCGAAGAGCCGGGCGTGGAAGTGCACGGAATCGCCGGGCTTGGCGCGCACCTCGGCGGGCACGACCTGCACCAGGGCGGGGGTGGCGTGCGGGTCCGCCGGCGGCTCGGGCGGCAGCGGCGGGATCGGATCCGAGACGAGCTCGAGATCCTTCTTTCCCAGCGCGAACGTCTCTTCGGCCGTCGAGAAGTACACGCGGCCGTGGCCGACGGCCGGGCTGCCGTAGATCTCGAGGTTCACGTCCGGGAACTGGCTCTGGAACTTCTTCGCGTCGAGCGTCTTGCAGCCGTCCTCGCCCGGTTCCAGGATGTAGAACCGGCCGTTCACCTCGGTGGCGTACAGCTTGCCGTCGGCCCAGATGGGGGAACCCTTGCCGACCGTGCCGAGCTTCTTCTGCCAATGGGTAGTGCCGTCCTCGGCGTTCAGGCAGATCAGCTTCGCCGCGTTGTCTACGACGTAGAGCCGGCCGTCCTTGAGGACCGGCGATGCGTAGCCGACTGCCAGGCCATCGCGCCGCCACTTGATGTGCGTCTTGGTGACGTCGCCGCTGCCGGTGGCGTCGATGCAGACGACGCTGCCCTGCACGTTGGTTCCCAGGTTCTCCTCGCTGTGTGCAACGTAGACCAGGTTTCCGTGAGCGACCGGGGAGACGTTGAGGCCGCGCTTCGAGAGCAGTACGCCCCAGACCTTTTCGCCGGTGCGGGCCTTGATGGCGTAGAGCCCGCCGTCGGCGTCGCCCACGATCCAGAGCCGCACGCCGTCGACGACCATGAGAATGGGTGTGGAGTAGGTGGTGTCGAGCGGCTTGCCGCCCGGCTCGCTGATCCAGACCACGGCGCCGGTCTTCTTGTCGAAGGCGACGAAGCGGTGCCCGCCCTTGGCGTGCTCGCCCCAGCTCGAGCTGAGAAAGCTGATCATGACCAGGTCGCCGTCGAGGAACGGAGTGTTGGTGCGGCCGCCGTATCCGCTGATCCGCCCGAACTCCTCGGTGAGCGAGTGCGACCAGACGACCTTGCCATCCTTATCAAAGCAGAAGAAGAGCCCCTGCACGCCGTGCGCATAGACGTAACCGGTCTCGGGGTCGCCGGCGAGATTGGCCCAGCCGACGCGGTTGGACGGGATGTCGGTGTGGAAGATGCTGAAGCGGTGTTCCCAGAGCGTCTCGCCGTTCTTGGCGTCGAAGCACATCACCCGCTCCTGCTCGGTCGGGCTCGGGCCGCCGTGCGGGTTCTCGCCGGCGTTGTTGATGATGTAGATACGCTCGTTCAGGTAAAGCGGCGTGGCGCGGCTACCGTAGTTGATCTTCCACGCGAGGTTCTCCCCCGTTTCGGGGTCCCAGCTGGCCGGCAGGTCCTTCTCGCGCGACACCCCCGTCTCTTCCGGGCCGCGCCAGTGCGGCCACTGGCCTTCGAGTGTTGAGCGTTGCACGTTGAGCGTTGAGCGTTTCGCAGCTGTCGACCGCTCCGAATTGTCCGCAGACGGGGACGTGTCGGCAGCGGCTCCCTTGCCGTCCGCCGCCGGCGCCGCGATGTCTTTCTCGACTGGCGGAGCGGACTCGGGCGCCGTAGCCGACTCAACCGGCGGCGTTTGCGCAGGACCCGGCCCGACCGTGGTCACGGTCACCGGGGCGGACGTGCCCGTCTTCGCAGGCGCAAGGTTACCGTGAGGCTTGGTGCATCCAACAAGCCCTGCGGCCACCGCGAGCATGAAAACTGCGGGCGACGACTTCCAGCAACGGTTGTCTTTCATGTTCCCCCTCCATCCAAGCCGAGTCCGGCACGGGACGACGATGGCCTTCTCTCGCCTGCCTCTTGTGCGGCACCCGGTATTGCCGACGCCTCGCCAAACCGGGCCGCAGCTCATCGGCTCTCAACGCTCGACACTCCGCGCTCCACGCCTTGCCCGAGGCACCAGAGATGTTTCTCCGTGCGTACGAACACGTTGCCACGCGAGAGGGCGGGCGTCGCCAGGCAGCGCTCGCCCAGCGAATTCGTGCCGAGGATCTCCAACCTGTCCCGCGCTGCCAAAACGAACGTGTCCCCCTCCTCGTTCACGATGTAGAGCCGCCCGTCGGCGGCCAGCAGCGACGAGCTGAAGCTGCTGGGCGGGAGCCGGTCCTGGAACACGACTTTCCCGTCGCGCGGGCCGAAACAGGTGATGATACCGCCGTCGTTCACCATGTACAGGCGGCCGTTCGAGAAGATCGGCGAGGGTATATAGGGGCCACCCCGTTTCGCCCGCCACACCACGTGCGTCTGCGTCACGTCGCCGCGGCCGCCCGGGCGGATGGCCAGGGTCGGGCCGTTCTTCCCCGACACAGCGTAGACCAGACCGTCCCCGGCGACAACCGTGGGCGTCACCCACTCGGTCATGCCCGCGCAGCGCCAGAGCTCCGCGCCGGTCTCCGGATCGTACGCCCGCACCGTGTTGCCCCCGTTGAGCACCAACTCGGGCCGCTCCGAGCCCTCGGGCGTGACCAGCACCGGCGAGCTCCACGATCGGGGCTGGTCGGGTCGTTCGGTGCGCCACACCGTCTCGCCCGTGTCCCGGTCCAGCGCGATCAGGAACGAGCGGCTCGGCCCCTCGGCGCTCGGCCCGTCCTGATCGCCGTTGATGACGACCAGATTGCGATAGACGAGCGGCGAGCCGGCGATTCCCCAGTCGCTGAGGAACGGGCCGAGATCGCGGTGCCAGACGAGCCGGCCGGAGAAGTCGGCCGCGATCACCCCGGCGGATCCGAAGAACGCGTAGGCGCGCTGGCCGTCGAGCGCAGGGGTCGCGGATGCAAAGCCGTTCTTGGCGTGCGTCCCCTCGCGCGCATCGCTCGGCGCCGAACACTTCCAAAGCTGGTGACCGTTCGCTCGGTCGAAGCAGAGCACCGAGCGGCGTGCGCCGCCGTCCTCGGCGGTCGTGAGAAAGACGCGGTCGCCCCACACCACTGGCGACGAGTTGCCGGAGCCGGCGAGCTCGGTCTTCCACATGACCCCCTGTTCGCTGCTCCACGCGATCGGGAATCCCTTCTCCTCGGAGACCCCCGAGCCGTTCGTGCCACGCCAGCCCGGCCAGTTCCCCGCGGCGTCCGGCGCCGCGCCGGGCGCTGCCGGCTCTGCGCGCGCGGGCGCTGCGAGCACCGCCAGGGTATCGATCGCCGCGCCGGCGGCAACGCTCGCGACCAGGATCGCGGCCATCGGCCGGAGCGGCGTGAATCTTGAGGTCATCCTCGATTCGCTTCGGGGAGCTCGGTCGGTGTGTCGGACCGGCCAGGCGAAGGTCACGCGGGGTGGACTCGCGGGGCAGGATGCCGGCCCGCTGCCGGTGCTCTCGAGATTATCGCAAGAACCGGCGTGACTTGGGAGTCGTTTTTTCGCCGCACGGCGCGCTGGGCCTTGCCGACGGCCCGCGGGTTGCAGGGCACGGGTTATTTTTGCACGGCCTCTCAAGAAAGCGATGCATCCGATCGATCCCGTAAAGGACGCCCTGGAACATCGTCTTGCGCAGCCCGCGGGATCTCGCGCCGTGCGTACGCGGCGAAGTTCGACCGGCTGGCCCGTTTGAGCTCCCCGCGGGTCGGGAAGGCCGCCGTATGTTCTCCATTCTAACCGCAGCGGCGTGGCAGGCACGGGTCCGACCGGCACAGCGGCTGCTCGCGCGCCGCCTCAGCGCGGCTCTCGCCGTCGGCCTTGGCCTGGCGCTCGGCCACGCGCATGCGTTCGCCCAGGCGCCGAACCAGACGCAGCGGCTCGGGATCGAAGCGGCGGCGCCGGACGCCGGCGGGCAAGCCGAGGACGCGAAGCGGCGGATCGAGCTGCTCGCCGCGCGGTACCGCCGGCTGGTGCTCGAGCGGCAGCTCGACCAGTGGGACAGCCAGATCCAGCTGCTCGCGCGGCTCGCCGAGCAACTGCGCGATAGCGCCCGCCGCGCGGCGCCGGTCGACCG
>JBGPMX010000397.1:0-5210 GCA_041487215.1 Planctomycetia bacterium
CCCCTTGGCAAGGGGGGGAAGGGGGGGTATCAGCGGCGCGGGGCGCAACAGTTTCGTACCGAGTTAGTGGTTCGGACGGAACCCGAAATCCCGCCAGAAAGCGCGGGCTTTTCATCAGCCCAGGTCGGGGGTGAGGGGCGCCCGCTTTGCTACAGGGTGGGCTGTCTCACATCGCCGGGTTCGCCGCTGTCACTTCGCCGGGCCGCGTGCGCAAGAGGCCGGCCGGCGTGTGCGTGGCCAGGTCGTCGATCATGCGGCGGAGCGCACGCAGGATGTCCTGCTCCCAGTCTTCGGTCTCGGCCGCGGCTGCGCGGTTCGCGGCGCTGGGGAAGAGCACGCCACGCGAGCTGTTGACGAGCGCTCCGAGGCCCTGGGCGTCGAACGCCGCGGCGATGTCCGAGGCGGTCGCTCCCTGCGCGCCGTAGCCGGGGATGAGCAAGAGAGCTTGCGGCATGGCGCGGCGGAGCTCGGCGATCTGAGCGCCCGCCGTGCCGCCGACCACCGCTCCGACCGGTCCGTAGCCGCCACGACCGAGGGTTGCCGAGGACCACGCGTGCACCCAGTCGGCCACCACGCGATAGACGGGGCGATGGTCGGCGGCGAGCGGGAGTTGCTGGAGGTCCTGCGAGCCCGGGTTGCTGGTGAGCACCAGCACGAAGAGGCCCCGGTCGCCCGCGCGCGTGTACTCGAGAAACGGTTCGAGGCTGTCCTTGCCCAGGTAGGGATGGACGGTGAGGGCGTCGGCGGTGGCGCGGCGCGAGCGGCGGGCGGTTGCGATGCCGTGTGGGCCGAACGACGCCTGGGCGTATGCCTCGCTGGTGCTGCCGATATCGCCCCGTTTTGCGTCGAGGATGGTGAGGATGCCGAGTCGGTGCGCGTGACGCAGCACGGCTTCGAGCGTTCGGACGCCGGCGGCCCCGTGCATCTCGAAGAACGCGCTCTGGAGCTTGACGGCCGGGACGAGCGGGCCGACGGCGTCGAGCACCCGGTAGCAGAACTCCTGGACGATGCGGCCCCACTGGCGGGCGGTGGTGCGCGGCCCGGTGCCGTGCTTGCGCAGCAGGGCAGGGGGAAAGAGGTCGGGTCGCGGGTCGAGACCCACGATGGCAGGGGTTTGCTTGTGGCGGACGGCCGCGAGGACTCGGTCGGCAAAGTGCTTCATGCCGCTCATTCTTCCCTAGCGGGGAGCTTGGCGACAAGGGTGCGGGGTCGCATGGGGCTGGCCGGCCGCAACATCGCGCCCGCGCGCGGGCCCAGGGCGTGCCGTCCGCAGCGGCGCTTTTCACACGGCAGCACTCACCGCGACGAGGACCGATGGTGTTTCGCGCGACATCGGTCGCGTGCGGACGGGGCCGCGCGAGCTCCGATTGACAGTCCGTTCGGGGCGGGTGACAATACGAGCCACGGCAGCGGTGGGTTTGGCAAGGCGGTTGCAGGCGCCGCGCGATTGTGTGGCGTGTTGCTGCGGTGCCGTTCATCGCTGCGTGTTGGTTCGGGGCGTGGCGCAGTTTGGCTAGCGCGCTTGAATGGGGTTCAAGAGGTCGCAGGTTCAAATCCTGTCGCCCCGACTGAAGTTAGGACAAATCGACTTGTTCGAAAAGAGCCGCGACCGGACCAGTGCGCGGCTCGTTTCGTTGCCAGCTGACGTCCCTACACGTACAGCGCGCTTGCCCCAAGTTCAAGAACTCTCGTCACGGTTAGCCGCACGTCGGCGACCGATCCATTCTGGCGCTGCCTCTCCCCCCAAGGCTCATGCTTGGACCTGTACCGTTTTCTGGGCCTCGCGCCAGTACACTGCACCACTCGCCGAGTGCTTCAGCACCGCGTCACCGCGGCGGCTCGGTCCGTGGTGTTGTCTTGTCAAGCAAGATCCATTCGGTGGGTGTCCCACAACCGTTCGGGTGCGAGCATTCGGTGAACTGCTGGTACTTCAGGAACCGCTTCTCGATACCACAGCATCGCGAACGGTAGACCCCTTCGAGCGTAGTAATGTCACCAGTGTATGGCATAACCGTGTTCCCGAGCCAACCGCGTGCGGATGTCGCGCAGTCTAATCGCACATCAAAAATCCGGCATCCCCTAAACAGGGTATTCTGCCGGCATTCCCTGGTATCGTTGGTTGCCTCGTGGTAAGCAGTAGGGCCTCATGAGAGAGCCGCCCTGGCTGCTGATGCGTGGTGTTCCGCGCTCTGCCTGGTCGCATGCGATGCGCAAGGGTAAGCAGACGGCCGGACGCTCTTCCGACTCGGAGATTTCGCTCGGGCATATCAGCGTCTCTCGGAACCATGCAGAGCTTCGCTGGGACGGCAGGCGGCTCGTGGTGCGCGATCTGAACAGCCGCAACGGCACGTTCGTGAACGGCAGGCGAGTGCGTGAAGCGATCCTCGGTGTCGGTGACGTGCTGCGTCTTGGCGACGTGGTTATCGATGTTGTTTCGGCTCTGAAGGACCTGCTTCTCGTCAGTGAGGTGGACACGGGGCAGGGAGAAGGGGCGGCAGCACAACCGCGCAACAAAACCCGAAAGCTACCGAGGGTCCTCTCGGACGCCGAGGAGAGGGTGTACCTACAGCTGCTCCGTGGCTGGCCGGAGAAGGAGATCGCGGAAGCTCTGCGTCTGAGTCACCACACGGTTCACGCTCACGTGAAGAGCATTTACAAGCTGCTCGGCGTTCGTTCGCGCGGCGAGCTTCTCGCCAAGCATCTGGCTGGCATGCGGGACGGCAAGAGCCGAGCCTAGCGGAGCGTTGTATCGTCCAGTTCTCTCATTAGACTGGCACCGTAGAGCTCTGGGGAGTCGTTTATGCGCCGTGCGCGCCGCTTCGGAGAATTCTCGATACGCCGCCTCATCGGCCGCGGAGGCATGGGCGAGGTCTATGAGGCGTACCAGCCGTCGCTCCAGCGATCCGTGGCTCTGAAGATCCTGCCCGGCTGCCTAGCGGACGACGCAGAGTCCCGTGCGCGCTTCACGACCGAGGCATCGGTCACTGCGCAGCTCGATCACCCGAACATCGTGCCGATCTACTCATTCGGCGCGCGCGGCGCGCGGTGCTACTTCGCGATGCGCCTCATCCGGGGCTTCTCACTCCACGAGCTCCTCAGGCAATGGGAGCCGCTCCAGGGCCTGTCGGACGTCTGCACGGCCGATGCCGCCGGCACGACCGGGAATCAGGCACCAGTCGGTGTGCCGGTCATCGGGCACAACGCCGTCCGCGTGGCGACCGTCGTTCCGCCGCGGTCCTCCTTTCGCCTCGCGCCCGAGGATCGGGATGCGCTGGCCGGCCTCGCCCGGTCCTTCTGCCGGAACCGCGTGCTCTTCGCGGCCTCCATCGGGGAGCAGGCGGCCCGAGCCCTCGCCTATGCGCACGGCCGGGGGCAGATCCATCGCGATGTGAAGCTTTCCAACCTGATGGTCGATGCCTACGGGCACGTCTATGTGATCGACTTCGGCCTGACGCACGCGATCAGCTCAAGCATCAGCCGGCCCCGGTCCGGGACGCTGCGCTACATGAGCCCCGAGCAGCTCGACCTGCGCGCGCTGGATGGGCGCACCGACATCTATTCGCTCGGCGTCACGCTCTACGAACTCGTCACCGGGCGGAGCCCGTTCGGTTCGGAAGACGACGTGCCGGCCTTGGCCGAGCGGATCCGCTCGGGACGATCCCAGCCGCTCGGCGAGCACCTGCCGGGCGCTCCGCGCGGGCTAACGCGCTGCATCGAGCGCATGATCGACCCGGATCCGGGTCGGCGGTTCCAGACGGCCCAGGAAGTTGGGCAAGCACTGGCCGCTCTGCCATTGCATCCGAAAGCCGAGTCGCCGAAGCCGATTGCGTTCATTCCGGGTGCGCGGCGAACCCCCGAGGTACGCGGGAAATCGTTGCGGCGAGTCATCGCACTCTTGGCTCTCGCGCCACTCGCCGCTGGCACAGCTGCCGCGGCAGTGTTGCTCTATCGCGCCCGGCCGGCGTCCACTCCCCACGCAGAATCCGCGGCGCCGGTTGTTTCGAAGGATGTACCCTTAAACTTTTGGCTCGATGTGCTCAAGCAAGAGCCAAAGATCTTGGCGAACCAGAGCTGTCCCCTGGTGACCAGCCTGTGGGTCAGCCCCGACAGGCAGCAGCTCAAGGCCGATTGCAGTGAACCGCTCCTGATCGCGCTCGGTTCGATTCCGGGGAACGGATACAAGATCCGAGTGGGCCTGTATCGGAGTCGGTGGGGGGATGGTCCGGGGATCTTTTTCGGATATCAGCCGTGCGTCTTCGACGATGGCGCGGCGGGTTATTCGTTTCAATCCCTGCGGCTTCGCTCGTTTCCTCAGCTCGCACCCCCTTTCAAGCTCGAACGCGCCGCTGTGCGGATGCGGATAGGCGCAAGGAACATGCCGCTTTTCGACTATCGCTCTATCGCCGCCAGCCCGGTTGAGATCAGCACCCTCGGCGAACAGAGCTTGGAGATCGTCGTGGGACAGCAAGGCCTGCTCAGCGTCGTGTGGGAAAACCAACCGCTCCCCGGGCTCTGCGGTGATGAGGTGAATGCAAAAGAATCTAAGGAGAGCTACGCCGGATCCTTCGGAGTTTTCAACGGCAATGGGCCAATCACGTATCTCCGGCCGCAAGTCAAGCTACTGTGGAGGAATCTGCGATGATTTCGATCACACAACCCGCGGCGGAATCAACGGTCGAGGTTCACGGAGCGTTGGGCTACGTATCGGTGTCGGGAAGCGCAACGGCCGGCTCCGAGTATCCCGATGAGGTCTATGGCAAGGTGAATGCCGACGATGCGGATACGTCTCCGCCTCAGGACGCTACCGAGTTGACCGTCAGTTCGCTGGGCGCTTGGTCGGGCGATGTTCCCGGGGCAGACTGCGACGCCTCCGGCGTGGACAACACGCTCTACGTCTGGGCGCGCTACTTTAACCAGACCAACTGGGAGCGTGCGACCGTCATGTTCAAAGGGCAGTGCTGACCCGAGCCAGCGAAGGAACGTCGCCCGGCGCCGTGGCCTGTCCCAAGAAGCACGGCCTCGCGACGCGAACTGGGACATGACCGAGTTCTGGCTTCGCGGGCCGAGCCGCGCCACTGACCATGACGACCGAAGTCTGAGCCGGCTCACCAAACTGGGACATGGACCGCGTCGACCCGTGTCCTGGTTTTTAAGGAGTTCTGAATGAGCACTGCTGAGACAAGGAAAGGGGGCGTCCATCAACGCCGGCG
>JBGPMX010000398.1:0-5199 GCA_041487215.1 Planctomycetia bacterium
AATACTACCTGACCCCGCTGTTCCTGCTCGCCATGCCGCTGGTCCTGATCACGCTGGCGCCGGGCGTCGAGCTGAACGCCTTCTACAGCATGGTGCCGGTCAGCGGCGCCGCGCTCCTGCTCAAGGCGCTCATCCAGGGTCAGTACGATCTGGCGCTCGAGTTCGCGGTGCCCGTGCTGCTCCCCATCATCCTCTACGCCGTGCTGGCGCTGCGCTGGGCCATTGATCAGTTCAGCCGCGAAGAAGTGCTGTTCCGCGAGGCCGAGCGGCTCGATCTCTGGCTCTGGGCCCGCCACCTGCTGCGTGACCGCGGCACGTTCCCATCGGCCGGCGAGGCGGTCTTCTGCTACGCGGTCATGCTGCTGCTCGTCTGGTTCCTGGGCGGCTTTGTCGGCCTGGGCGGCAGCGGCGCACCAGACGACCAGCAGCGGGTACTGCAACGCTCGCTCATCGTCACGCAGCTCGTCATCGTCGCCACCCCGCCGCTGATCATGGCGGTCATGCTTACCTCGCGCCCGTTCGCCACGCTACTCATCCGGCGCCCGACGCGCTGGTTCACCGTGCTGATTGCCCTGGCGCTGGCGCTCGCGCTGCACCCGCTGCTGGTCGAGCTGACGCATCATCTCGAGCGCGGCCTGCCCGCGCAGCCGAAGTGGGTCGAGGAGCATCTGCGGCAGATCCTGGGCGACGGCCAATCGCTCTGGTGGCAGCTCTTCCTGATCGCCCTGCTCCCGGCGGTGTGCGAGGAGCTGGCGTTCCGCGGCTTCATCCTGAGCGGCCTGCTGCGCCGCATGTCCGTCCCCACTGCCATCCTGGTGAGCGGCTTCTTGTTCGGCTTTTTCCACATGAACCCGCGGCAGCTGTTCCCGGCGACGGCTGTCGGCATCCTGCTCGGCCTGATCGCCACCCGTACCGGGAGTCTGCTGCCGGGCATCTGCTTCCACTTCACCAACAATGCCTTGGTGCTGCTGCTCGCGCGGCGCGGGCCGCCCGCGGGCGGCTCGAGCTTGATCGAGCGGCTGTATGACGCGCTGGTTCGTGCGCCGGACCCCAGTGGGCTGTCGCCCTACCAGCTCCCGCTGCTGGTGCTCAGCGCGCTGGTTTCCACGGCCATCCTCACCTGGCTGCTCAAGCAGCCGGTCACCGATCCCGCCGCGCTCAGCGCGTGCGGCGAGACGAACGCCGGCGGCGACGCGGCGGCCGAGCAGGCCGACACGTTCCGAGAGCTGCACGAGGTTGGATCTCTGTCGCCGGACCGGCGCGATGCTCGATCGTGAACTGACCCTGGCCGCGCGCTACGTCTTCACCGCCGCGGGACCGCCCTTTGCACGCGGCAGCGTCTCGGTCGCACGCGGCCGGATCACGCGGGTCGGCCCCGCGCCGCCGCGCCCCGACGTCGACTTCCCCGACGCGGCGATCTTGCCCGGCCTGGTCAACGCGCACACGCATCTCGAGCTCTCGAGCGTCCGGGCCAAGCACATGCCGGCGACGGGCTTCGTGACCTGGCTCGGCGGCGTCATCGCAGCGCGGCGTGGCCAGAGCGAGCCCGACCTGTGCCGCGCCATCGAGCGGGGCATCGATGCGTCACTCAGCGCCGGCACGACGCTCGTCGGCGACATCAGCACGGCGGGGCTGAGCTGGAAGATCCTCGCCCGCTCGCCGATGCGTGCCAACGTGTTCTGCGAGCTGATCGGTTTGCGGGCCGAGCGCGCGGCGGAGACCCTGCACGCCGCCCGACGCTGGCTCGAGCGCGACCCGGTGCGCGGCGGCGCGGCAGATCGCAGCCCCGCGTCCCCGAAGTCCGGTCGCCGCGCCGCCGTCTTCGAGGACTGCACGCCGCTCGAACCACTGGCGGCGGCCGCCCCGCCACCCCGCTCGAGACATACGCGGCCCGGCCTGGCACCGCACGCGCCGTACAGCACCCACCCGCTGCTCTACGAGGCGGCGGCCGACTGGTCATGCCGTTCCCGCTTGCCCGTCTGCACGCATCTGGCCGAAACGCCGGCGGAGCTCGAGCTGTTGGCCGGTCGCCGCGGTCCCCTGCACGACTTCCTGGAGAGCATGCAGGCATGGAGCGAGACGTGGCAACCGCTGGGACCTGAGCCGGTGGACTATGTCACCGCGCCCGGCACCCGAGCGGCCGACTGGCTCGTCGCGCACGGCAATTACTTCGACGCGGCCGCCATCGCGCGGCTCGTCCGATCCGCGCAGGAGACGAGCGGACACTGCGCCGTCGTGTTCTGCCCGCGGACTCACGCCTACTTTGGGCACCGGCCGCATCCCTACCGGGCGATGCTCGATGCCGGGCTGCCGGTCTGCCTCGGCACGGACAGCCTCGCCTCGAACCCGACGCTGAGCGTGCTCGACGAGATGCGGTTCCTCTACCGGCGCCATCCGGACACGCCGGGCGCAACGATCCTGCGCATGGCGACGCTCGCCGGGGCGCGTGCACTGGGTTGGGCAGACGTCTGCGGCAGCCTGGAAGCGGGCAAGGCAGCGGATCTGACGATCGTGCGGCTGCCGAACCGAGAAGAGAGCGACCCCCACCGCCTGCTGTTCGATTCCCCGGAGCCCGTCCTACAGACCTGGATCGATGGCCGCCTCGTGTTCCAGCGTCGTTAGGGCTCGCGGGGATCCTTGTTGCCCGCCCGGACCCGCACCGGTAAGAATGGATGTTTCGCCGGGTTTTGTTGTTAACGAGGACTCGCCATGAGCGTGCCGATGAGTCGTGAGCAGGTGGTCGACCGCTATTTCCTCGAGATGCGAGCGAAGGTCCTCGAAGTCGCCGCGTCGCTGGATCGCATCGATCGCAGCAACCCGGCCGGCAATGACGCGAACGACGCCCGCCTGGGCAAACTGCAACGTGCCATTCGCGTGCTGCTCGATCCCGGTCCGGGCCGCGCGGAAAAGGTTCAGCAGATCTTCTCGCGCACCTACGACCCGGCGTGGCGTGCGGCCGGACGCTGAAGTGCCGCTAGCGGAATCCATCTCTGGGATCGGAGAGGCTCCCGCGATGGCGGCCTCGTCGGCCCTCGACAACGTGCGCCCTTTGAAGTGGGTCAACGCATGACGGCGCGCGAGCTCACCGGTCGGGTGCGAGAGCGCCGACGAGGGGCCGGGCGTCGTGGCCCGTCGCGGGCGCGGGGGCCACGAGGAGCTCGCGCAGCACGGGCAGCGCGATCGGCTTGACGAGATGCAGATCAAAGCCCGCCTCGCGCGAGCGTTGGCGGTCCTGTTCCTGGCCGTACCCGGTGATCGCCACGAGCGTCAGCGGTTCCGCGCCGTTATCGGATCGCAGGCGGCGCGCGACCTCGTATCCGTCCATGCCGGGCAGCCCGATATCGAGCAGCACCACCGCCGGCCGGAAGCTGTGAGCCAGCGAGATCGCTGTTCTTCCGTCGTGCGCGACCTGGGTGTCGTGACCGTCGATCCGGAGCAGCACGGCCAGGGTCTCGGCGGCATCGATATTGTCGTCGACGACCAGCACGCGGCAGGGGGCTCCGCCGACGGTCGGGGGTTCGCGCGAACCGGTCGCAGGCTGCTCGGGCGGCGCGCCGACCACGGCGGGCAGGCGCACAACGAATTCGCTGCCCCGCCCCGGTCCCTCGCTGAACGCTTGCACGCGGCCCCCGTGAAGCTCGACGAGGCGGCGCACCAGGGTCAGGCCGATGCCCAGCCCGCCCTGGGATCGGTCCAGCGTCCGGTCGGCCTGGATGAAGAGGTCGAACACGCAGGGCAGGATGTCGGGGGAGATGCCAACCCCGGTGTCGCGCACACGAAAGACGACCTCGCCGTTCTCATGCTCCACGGCCAAGTAGATGCGGCCCTTCTCCTCGGTATATTTCGCCGCGTTGTGCAGCAGGTTGGACAGCACCTGGGCCATCCGCGCCGGGTCGGCGCTGAGGCGGAGCGGCTCGGCCGGCAGCGAGGTGCTGAGCTCGTGCCGCCGCGCCTCCATGATCGGCCGCGTGGTCTCGATGGCGCTCGACACGACGGCCGCCACATCGATCAGCTCGCGCTGGACGCGAATCTTGCCGCGGGTGATGCGCGACACGTCGAGCAGGTCGTCCACCAGGCGGACCAGGTGTCGAACCTGGCGGTCGATCACGTCCCGAACGCTACTCAGTTCTGCCTCGCCGGGCGCGCTGAGCCGCAGCACTTGGACGGCGTTGCAGATGGGCGCGAGCGGGTTACGCAGTTCGTGCGCGAGCATTGCCAGGAACTCGTCCTTGCGGCGGTCGTTCTGCTGCACGTCTTGATAGAGCCGCGCGTTGTCGATTGCCATGGCGCCGCGGCAGGCCAAGTCCTCGGCGAGCGCCACGTCCTCGGCCGGATAGTCGCCGCGGCAGGGCGTGTGGGCCAGCACGAGCACGCCGAGCCGTTTGGCGCGCGCCACGAGCAGCAAGACGAGCGCCGGGCCGAGTTGCGCGGCCTGCGCATCGTCGCCGGGAACAGTGCCGGGGAACCGCTCCGCGTCGCCGGTGGCCAGGACGCGTTGGATGGCGTTCCTGAGCTGCTCCGGCAGCGCCTGGCCGCGCAGCAAGCGCGGGTCGGCGGCTGCTGCGCCGTCGTTCCAGGCCCACTCGGTTTCGCCCGGGCGGTTCTGCTCATCGGCCAGACAGACGACGGCGATGTCGGCGAGGAACGGAATCGACAGGCGGGCCAGGTTGTGCACGCAGGCGTGCAGGTCGAGCGAGCTGGCCAGCTGGGTGCTGGCTTCGGCCAGGAACGCCGCGCGGCGGGTCGCCTCCTCGGCCGCGGCGCGCCGCGCCCGCTCCCCGGCCAGAGCCGCGCGCTCCTCGGCCCGACGCATGACGCGCTGGTTAAGCCGGAACAGGTCCACGAAGACCCGAACCTTCGTCTTGAGCACTTCAGGGACCACCGGCGAGAGAATGTAGTCGACCGCCCCGTGCGTGTAACCCTCGGCCATGTTCATGTCGTCGGCGTACGCGGTGACAAAGATGATGGGCGTGTGCGCCGATCGCTTGCGGCGGCGCAGCAGCGCGGCGGTCTCGAAGCCGTCCATTCCCGGCATGTTCACGTCGAGCAGGATGACGGCGAACTCCTGCCGCAGCACCTGCTTGAGCGCCTCGGCGCCGGACCTGGCGCAGACCAAGTTCTCCCCGAGCTCCTCCAGGATGGTCTGGTAGACCAGGAGCTTCTCCGGCATGTCATCGACGACGAGGATGTTGATCGGAT
>JBGPMX010000399.1:0-5189 GCA_041487215.1 Planctomycetia bacterium
AGCGCCGCTTGGGCCATCTTCTGCATCAGGATGGTCTTGCCCGCCCGCGGCGGACTGACGATCAGCCCGCGCTGCCCGAAGCCGATCGGCACGATCAGGTCGACCACGCGCATGGCGACTTCGTCGGCCCCGGTTTCGAGCACCACGCGCTGGTCGGGGTGGAGCGGGGTCAGGTCGTCGAAGACCACCTTCTCGGTGACGATCTCGGGGTCCTCGAAGTTCACCGCCTCGACGCGCAAGAGCGCGAAATACCGCTCGCTCTCCTTGGGCGGGCGGATCTGGCCGGCCACGATCGACCCGGTGCGCAGGCCGAAGCGGCGGATCTGGCTGGGCGATACGTAAATGTCATCCGGGCAGGGCAGGTAGCAGTAATCGGGGCTGCGCAGGAAGCCGAAGCCGTCCGGGAGGATCTCGAGCGTCCCCTCGCCGAACATCAGGCCGTTCTGCTTCACGCGCTCCTTGAGGATCTTGAAGATCAGGTCCTGCTTCTTCAGGCCCGAATACTCGGTGACGCCCTCGCGCTTGGCCGTCTGGAGCAGCTGCGGCATGGTCATGCGCTGCAGCTCGGAGAGGTGCAGCTCGCCGCGTTTGATCTCTTCGTAACGGTCGTGGGTGGCTTCGTCGTAACCCGCGGCCTCCTCGGCGGGCTCGTCGCCGTTCGAGCCGGGCGCCTCGTCGAGCACTTCCTCGTCGCTCACCGGCTGGGTCCGCTCGCGCGGGGGTCGTGCCGGGGATGATCGGGCACCGCTTCGACTCTCAGCCATGTTCAAACTCCTTCTGGGCTTGGCTGACACTTTGGAACGGTATGGAGCGGCGACCGGCCGCCCGGCGGACTCCCGGCCTGTACCATTCGACCGACACAGGAACCATGGGAGTCTGCTCGAGAGATGCCGGCGATTCCGCTCCTCACCGACCACGCTGGGAGGCACTCCTCCCGAAAGGTGCCCGGGGACCTTTTCCCCGGATGCCGGACCTACACGGACCGGCTCGCCGCGTGGGAGATGTCAGCGGTGGGCAAAACAAACAAGTTCGTGAAATCAATCGCGCCTAACGACGCCCGCCGGACGCCCGGACGCGTGGGGCTCCGGACCGTTCACCGATGGGCCTGGCTAGACACTAGGGTTTTGAGATCCGGTCAAATCAAGTGCGAGTGCTCAAGTGCAAGTGGCTCGATCTATGGGTGGGCAACCGCGAAGAACCTCGCGGCTGATGCAATACTTTGGCTTAGAGAACCGGAATTGTCCACCCCATAATCGGCACAGGGGCCAAAATTCTTCAATCTATTCCGCACGGCACGAACCGAACCCCCGCGGCAAAGCCCCGCGCCACCCGGCCCTCCCAGTCCAGTCCGCCACCTGCCGCTCCGTTTGGGGGTGCCTGGAGTCGCGGCCTAGTCCGCGGCACGTGTCGCCTCTCCGTCCGGTCGCGACGGCCCCGATCGCAGATCGGCCCAGAGCCGGTCCGCGGCGCCGTCCAGGTCGTCCAGCGTTCCCGTGTTCTCAATCAGGTAATCCGCGCGGCGTCGCTTCTCGGCCTCGGGGATCATCGCCGCGTCGCGCTCGGCCACTTCATCCCGGCCCCACCCGCGCGCCATGGCCCATTCCTGGCGGCGTTCAGGCGGTGCGGTGACCAGCAGCAGCCGGTCGCAGCAGTCCGCTCGCCCCGCCTCGAGCAGCGTCGGGGCATCCACGACCAGCACATCGCCCAGCCTCGCGTGCGCGCGGAACCGGTCGATTGCGTCCCGCAGCACCGCGCCGGTACGCGGAAAGATGATCTCCTCGGTGAGCCGGCGCCGCACTTCGGCATCTCCGCCCGGACCGAACACGCGGCGGGCAATCGCGCGGCGATCGATCCGCCCGTCGGGATGCAACACCGACGCGCCGAACAGATTGCCTACTTCCTTTTGAACGTCGGGCCGTTCGTAAAGCCCGCGTACCACCGCATCGGCTTCGTAGATCGCGGCACCGCGCCGCCGCAGCCGCCGAGAAACCTCGGACTTTCCCGCACAAACCGGGCCAATCAGCCCGAGGACGATGCCATTTTGGGGCGGCACGCGATCGGCCTCACTGCTTCAGGGGCAGAACGGGCCTGGGCCGCTCCTGCCGACCTACCCCGCGAGCGGCTCGACGTCCAGCCAGTTGGCCCCCACGGCGACGTCCACCTTGAGCGGGACGCGGAGTTCGAGGGCACCGGTCATCGCCGCCACCACCAGCGGCGCCACCCGGTCCATCTCGTGCGCCGGCCCCTCGAGCACAAGCTCATCGTGGATCTGGAGCAGCATCCGCGTCTCGAGCCGCCCGGCGCGGAGCCGAGCATCCAGATCGATCATGGCCTTCTTGATCAGGTCCGCGGCCGACCCCTGCACCACCGTATTCACCGCCTCGCGTTCCGGCTGATTGAGCGGGAACTTGGCAGCGGGACGGACGCCGGAAATCCGCCGGCGGCGGCCGAGGATCGTGCCGACCCACCCCTGACGGCACGCCTCGCCCAGGACCTGCTGGATAAACGCCTCGACTCCGCAGTACTTCTCGAAGTACGCCCGGATGAAAGCCGCCGCCGCTTCCTGCGGGATGCCCAGCCGGGTCGCCAGCCCGAACGGACTCAGGCCGTAGATGACCCCGAAGTTGACCGTCTTGGCCGTCCGCCGCATCGCGGGGGAAACGGCCGCGGCATCCACGCGAAAGATCTGGGCCGCGACGACCGAATGAATGTCCTCGTCGCCCGCGAACGCCCGGCAGAGCGCCTCGTCCTGAGAAAAATGCGCCAGGATGCGCAGCTCGACCTGCGAGTAGTCCGCGGTGAGGAGCCGCCACTCCCACGCTTGCGATGTCCCCGCCGTTCCGGCCGCCCCGGCGCGAGCCCTTTCCTCCGTCGTTCGTTGGCCTGATCGCGGAATAAAAGCTTGCCGAATCTGCCGACCTTGTTCGGTGCGAATCGGGATATTCTGCAGATTGGGATCGCTGGAACTTAGCCTGCCCGTAGCGGCGACCACCTGATTGAACGAAGCGTGCAGGCGCCCGGTGTGAGGATGGACGAGCTTGGGCAGCGCGTCGACGTAGGTGCCTTTTAGTTTCGCAATTTGCCGGTGCTCGATCAATAGCGCCGGCAGGGAATGTTGCGCGGCAAGGCCCTCGAGCACCTCCTGATCCGTGCTCGGCCCCGTCTTGGTCCGCTTCAGCACCGGCAGCCGGAGCTCGTCGAACAGGACCTGCCGGAGCTGGATCGGCGAAGCGATGTTGAACGGCCGGCCGGCGCTCGCGTAGATCCGCTCTTCGATCTCGGCCAGCTTGGCCGCGAACTCGCGCGCCAGCCGATCGAGCAGCGGGACGTCGAGCGCGATGCCGTGGTGCTCCATCTCGATGAGCACGCTCACCAGTGGCCGCTCGAGCGTCTCGTAGAGCGACCAGAGGCAGATTTCGCGCAGCTTGTGCTCCAGCTCGGCGCTGAGGCGCAGCGATACGTCCGCGCGCTCGCCGGCATGCGCCGCCACCGCGGCGATCGGCACCTGGTCGGCCGGCACCTCGTTCGAGCCCTTGCCGACGAGCGCCGCGCGGTCGGTCAGCGTATGGCCGAGGTAGCGCTGGGCGAGCTGGTCGAGGCTGTGGCTGCGCTCGCCTGCCTCCATGAGGTAGTCTGCGATCATGGTGTCGACGGCCAGGCCCGCCAGCCGCACGCCCGATCGCCGCAGCACCAGCGCCTGCCGCTTGAGATCGTGGGCGAGTTTCCGGGGAGTGGGCGATTCGAGTAGCGGCCGCAGCCCCTCCAGCACCTCGCTCGCCTCCACGTGCCGCTCGCCCGCCGGCCCGCGCATGGGTACGTACCAGGCCTCGCCCGGTTTCCACGCCACCGCCACGCCGACGATCTCCTGCGCGGCCGGGCGCCCGGTCGCCCGTTCGACGTGGAGAGCGAACGCGGGCTCGGCAGCGAGCTGGCGGCAGAGGGACCCGAACTGCTCGGGGTCGTTCACCAGGTGATAGGTGGCGTCCGATCGGGCGGCGGGCTCGGGGGCCGCGGCGAACTGGGCTTCGAGTCGGCGGAAGCCGAAGCGGCGAAACAGGGCCGCCAGGCGGGGAGCGTCGGGCGGCCGCACCCGCGCCGCCTCCCAATCGATCTCGATCGGCACGTCGCTGCGCAGCGCCACAAGCGTCTGGCCGCGCCGCGCAACCGCCGCGCCCCGCCGCACGTTCTCCTGGCGCTTCGTGCCCGAGATGCGGTCGACGTTGGCCAGCACCCCCTCGAGCGTACCGTGCTCGGCAAGCAGCGCCGCGGCCGTCTTCGGGCCCACCCCGGCCATCCCCGGGATGTTGTCGATGCTGTCCCCCACCATGGCCAACAGGTCCACCACCTGGTCCGGCCGAATCCCCCAGTCGCGCTGGAGCGCCGCCTCGTCGAACACCTCGTCCTTGCGGATGTTGTAGATCGCGATGCCGGGCGTGAGCAGCTGGCGGCAGTCCTTGTCGCCCGAGCCGATGAAGGTGCGGATGCCGCGTTCGGCCGCACGCCGCGCGATGGTCGCGATGACGTCGTCGGCCTCGAAGCCCGGCACCTCCGCGCGCAGCACGCCCAGCGCCTCGAGCACCTCGTCGATCGCCCGCCACTGCAGCCGCAGATCATCGGGCATCGCGCTGCGCGTCGCCTTGTACTCCGAGTACATTTCGTCGCGGAACGTCGGTCCGCTCGGGTCAAAGGCGCAGATCAGGTAGTCCGGCTTCTTTTCCTCGCGCAGGTACAGCAGGTCGCGCGTGAAGCCGAACACCGCGCTCGTCGGCGTGCCGTCCGACGCGGACATCGGGGGCAGCGCGTGGAAAACCTGGTAGATCAGCGACGGCGCATCGATCAGGTACAGCGTCTCGGGCATGGATTCGGCGAGGTTTGGGCGAGAGGACGTAGGCTCGAACGTGAGGAGCGACATATTGTACGGGTCCCGGGCTGAATTCTCAAGAACCCCGCGCGCTCAGGAATCTCCTCATTGGCGTGGCACTACCCCGTTGGAGCCACTGCGAGCTACTCAACCACCGACCCACTACTAAAACACCAGCTGGTGGGTAGTGGGTCAGTTTGGCTGATACCCCCCCTGGTCCCCCCCTTGCTAAGGGGGGGAAGGGGGGGTCGATTCACAAGCTGGTGGGTAGTGGGTCAGTTTGGCTGATACCCCCCTGGTCCCCCCCTTGCTAAGGGGGGGAAGGGGG
>JBGPMX010000400.1:0-5189 GCA_041487215.1 Planctomycetia bacterium
CCTGGCCGACCGCGAGCCGGCCCTGGCGGCCACGGACCGCGCGATGATCGCGGCGCTGCGCCTGCGCTACGCCGTGCTGCGGTGCGGTGACCGAACGGCGGCGGCGCTCCCCAGCCGCTCGGGGGTGACGATCGCCTGAGCGTGCCGGCGGCACGCGCGTCGCTCGCTCGGCCGGCGTGCGGCGGCGGGGTCGCCGCGCCGGACGGTTGGGAGACCCGCGCTCCACGCAAAAAGCGCGGCGCGCCAGTCGAGAGACAGGATGCCGAGATGATGCTCAGCGGAAAGGTGGCGCTGGTCACGGGGGGGAGCCGCGGCATTGGGCGGGCGATCGCCCGCGCCCTGGCGGCCGAAGCGGCGAATGTTACCATCGTGTACAACCGCAGCCCCGAACAGGCCGAGAGCTGCGTGCGCGAGATCACCGAGGCGGGGGGGAACGCGTCCGCCGTGCAGGCCGACGTCAAGGACTTCGCCGCCGCGCAGCAAGTGGTGGCGGACCTGATCGATAAGCACGAGCGACTCGACATCCTGGTGAACAACGCCGGCGTGATCCGCGACAAGCTGTTCGTGAGCATGGAGAGCGACGACTGGACCGAGGTGATCGACACGAACCTCGGCGGAGCGTTCAACTTCACGCGCGCGGCGGCCTGGCCGATGATCCGGGCGCGGCGGGGCAAGATCATCAACATCTCGAGCGTCGCCGGTGCGCACGGCGGGCGCGGGCAGGTGAACTACTCCGCCAGCAAGGGGGGCATCAACGCGCTGACCCGCAGCCTGGCGGCCGAACTGGCCAGTCGGGGGGTGACCGTCAACGCGATCGCGCCAGGTGTGATCGAGACCGAGATGAGCGAGGCGGTTCGCAACATGGCCGGCGACGAGATCAAAAAGATCATTCCGCTGAAGCGGTGCGGCAAGCCGGAAGAGATTGCCGCGCTGGCGCTGTTCCTGGCCTCACCGGCCAGCGACTACATCACCGGCCAGGTGATTACCATCGACGGTGGGCTGAGCCTGGGGGGCATCCGCTGAGCAATTTCTCGGAAACTCTGTGTTGCCGTGCGGTTAGGTGCTTTAAACGAACTCCCCAGGAGGAACCGGGCCATGCCGAGTCGAGAAGAGATTCTTGAGAAAGTCCAGGCGACCCTCGTCGATGCGCTGGGCGTCGACGAGGACGAAGTGAAGGGGGACGCGATGCTGATCGGCGACCTGGGCGCCGAGTCGATTGATTTCCTGGACATCGTGTTCCGCCTCGAGAAAAACTTCGGCATCAAGATCCCGCGCGGTGACCTGTTCCCCGAGAACCTGCTGAGCGATCCGCAGTTCGTGGCGGCCGGCAAGGTGACCGAGAAGGGGCTGCAGGAGCTGCGCACGCGCATGCCGTGGGCCGACCTCGACCGCCTGGGCGAGAACCCCAACGTGCAGGACCTGTTCACCGTGAACATGATCGTCAACTACGTGACGACCAAGCTGGGAGCGAACTCCAAGTAAGCCTTGCGGCGCGGCCCCGAGCACCCACCATGCGTTGGATCTGGATCGATCGGTTTGTGGAATTCCAGAGCGGCCGGTTCGCCCGCGCCATCAAGAACGTGAGCATGGCCGAGGAACAGCTGCGCGACCACTTTCCTTGCTACCCCGTGATGCCCGGCTCCCTGGTCATCGAGGGGATGGCACAGACCGGGGGGATCCTGGCCGGCGAGGCGAACCACTTCCGCGACCTGGTCGTGCTCGCCAAGATCTCGCGGGTCACCTTCCATAACTGCGCGCTGCCCGGCGATCAGCTGGTTTACGAGGCGACCCTGGTCGATCTGCGCCCGGAGGGATCGGTGGTCGAGGCGCGCGCCACGGTGAACGGCCGGCCGCTGGCGGAAGCCGAGATCGTGTTCGGCCACGTGGACCGCACGCAGGGGGACGCCGAGCCCTCGCGCTACGCCGCCTTCAAACAGGAGATGATGCAGATGCTTGGAGTGCCCCAGCGTTTGCCGCAGCCCGCGGCCGCCGGGGCGGGCATGGAACCCGGCGGACACCCGGTGCACGCCTGATCCAGCGCGTCTCACAAGACCGAGCGAGTTTTTCTCTTACCACGCTCTCATGAATCGTGCCCCGCGACGAGTTGTGATCACCGGCCTGGGCGTGGTGTCCCCGCTGGGCATCGGCAAGGCCGAGTTCTGGGATGCGCTGGCCGCGGGCCGCAGCGGCATCGCGCGCCTCGAGTCGATCGATCCCGACGGCCTGCCCACGTCGATCGGCGGCGAAGTGCGCGGCTACGACCCCAAAAAATTCGTGCCGACGTCGCAGCGCAAGAACCTCAAGGTCATGGCGCGCGATATCCAGCTCGCGGTCGGCGCCGCGCGGCTGGTCTTCGAGGACGCCGGACTCAGCGATAACCGACCCGACCCGCAGCGCATCGGCATCGACTTCGGCGCCAGCATGATATCCTCCGAGCTCAACGACCTCGCCGCCTCGGCCGTCCGGAGCCGCGACGCCGCCGACCAGTTCGATTACCGCAAGTGGGGCACCGAGGCCATGGGCCACATGCCCCCGCTCTGGCTGCTCAAGTACCTGCCCAACATGCCCTCCTGCCACATCTCGATCCTCTACGACCTGCAGGGGCCGAGCAACTCGATCACGCAGGCCGAGGCGGCCTCGAACCTGGCGATCGGCGAGGCGTTCCGCATCATCGCGCGGGGCGCCGCCGACGTGATGGTCGCCGGCGGCTGCGACTCCAAGATCAACCCGCTCGCGCTCATCCGGCTCTGCCTGCTCGAGGCCTGCTCGCGGCGCAACGACGCGCCGGCCGAGGCCTGCCGGCCCTTTGACAGCGACCGCGACGGCATGGTGGCCGCCGAGGGAGCGGCGGCGGTGATGCTCGAGGAACTCGAGCACGCGCGGCGCCGCGGGGCCAGGATCTACGGCGAGCTGGTCGGCTTCGGCACCGGGTGCGACGCGCGCCCGGCCGGTGCCGCGCTCGACGGCACCGGCTACCGCGTGGCGCTCGCCGCCGCGCTACGCGACGCCGGCATGACGCCCGGCGCCCTGGGCTACTACAACGCGCACGGCGCGGGCACGCGCGAGGGCGACCTGGTGGAAGCGCGTGCGCTGCATGACGTGTTCGGCGACCACGCCGCACGCATCCCCGTCTCGGCGCACAAGAGTGGCCTGGGTAACGCCATGGCGGGCTGCGGGGCGCTCGAGTTCGTCGCCGGCCTGCTGGCACTCGAGCACGGCCTCATCCCGCCCAGCCTGAACTGCCCCCGGCCCGACCCGCGCTGCCGGCTCAACGTCGTCACCGGCACGCCCCGGCCGCTCGAGCGGCCGAGCTTCGTGTCCGTCAACGCCACCCGGCTCGGCCAGGCCGCCGCGCTCATTGTGCGCAAGCTGGAGGACGCATGAAAGCCACGCGACGCCGCGTCGTGATCACCGGTATGGGCATGGTAACGCCAATCGGCAACAGCCTGGACGAGACCTGGGACGGACTCCAGAACGGCCGCAGCGGCGTGGCCCGCATCACGCGGTTCCCGGCCGACACACTCCCCACGCAGATCGCCGGCGAAGTCAAGAACTTCCGGCTCGGCGACTTCGTGGCCGCGCCCGAATCCTTCCAGCACTGCGGGCACAACACCCGCTACGCCATCGCCGCGGCCAGTATGGCCGTGCGACACTCCGGCCTGGACCCCGAGCGAATCGACCGCACCCGGCTCGGCGTGTACCTGGGCTCCGGCGAGGGGCAGCAGGATTTCGAGAACTTCATCACTATCCTGGCGCACGCCTCGTCGGCCGATGGGAACGTGGATGTCCCGCGCTTCAACCGGCTGGGCATGGAGCACCTGCACCCGATGCGCGAGCTCGAGCAGGAGCCGAATATGCCGTCCGGGCACCTCGCCGAGCTGTTCGGCGCGCAGGGACCGAACTCGAACTGCCTCACCGCCTGTGCGGCCTCGAGCCAGGCCATCGGCGAGGCCCTGGAGATCATCCGCCGCGGCGACGCCGACGTGATGATCTCCGGCGGCGCCCACAGCATGATCCACCCGCTCGGCCTCACCGGCTTCAACCTGCTCACGGCCCTGTCGACGCACAACAAGAACCCGGCCAGCGCCTCGCGCCCGTTCGATGGCGACCGCGACGGATTCATCCTGAGCGAGGGATCGGGCGTGGTCATCCTCGAGGAGCTCGAGCACGCCCGGCGCCGCGGCGCCACCATCCACGGCGAGCTGATCGGTTACGGATCGACCGCCGACGCGTTCCGCATGACCGACGCCCACCCCGAAGGCCGTGGTGCGATCGCCGCCATCCGCGGCGCCCTGGCGGACGCCGAGCTGACGCCGGGCGACATCCAGTACATCAACGCCCACGGCACCTCGACCGGCGTCGGCGACCTCGTGGAGACCGTCGCCATCAAGGCGGCGTTCGGCGCAGAGGCGTACCGCGTCCCCGTCAGCTCGATCAAGAGCATGACCGGGCACCTGATCGCGGCCGCCGGCAGCGTCGAGCTCATCACCTGCCTGCTGGTCATCCGCGACGGGGTCATCCCGCCGACGATCAACTACGAGCATCCCGACCCGCAGTGCGACCTGGATTACGTGCCGAACACGGCGCGCGAGGCGCGTGTGGACGTGGCCCTGTCCAACAGCTTCGGGTTCGGCGGCCAGAACGTCTGCCTCGTGGTGCGGCGTTTCACGGAGTAGTCGCCTGCTGAATACCCGTAACCTAACTCGCCCGAGCTGAGAAGAGACGCCTGCTGCTGGTCCTGCTGTAGCTGGACTCGCCAGAGTTCAGAAGGATTTGAATTCGGGCGCATTCATCTACGTTCTGGCGGCATTCCCCGAGCGCCCGACGCCTCCGGCGCGGCGATCGTCTTTGAACAGGCTGCTCCGTTCTCGTCCGGCGCGTCGCGCCGGGCGAGCGCATCGGTGTAACCGCGACTCCTCTCCGCTAGAATACCTTGCCTGTGGATACCGCCTCCGCCTGGCCCTCGATCTTCCTCCTGATCGCCGCTTCTCCGATCCTCGCCGTCGCCCTCTATACCGTCTTCGTCTGGTACCGCTATGTTCCGACCGTGGTGCGGATCTTCGAGGAGACGCCGATCCTGCACCCGCCGGAAGAACCGCCGGATCCGGACGCCGAGCACGTCTGGTTCGAGACGGCGGACGGGGTGCGGCTGCGCGGCAGCTGGCTCGCTCCGCGTGACGGCACCGCAC
>JBGPMX010000401.1:0-5182 GCA_041487215.1 Planctomycetia bacterium
CCACCGAGATCCTTCGCTGCTCGTTCCTCGCCGGCTCAGGATGACACGGCTCGTACTTGTGCGACCGAGATCCTTCGCTCCGCTCGTGCCTCGCTGCGCTCAGGATGACACGGCTCGTACTTGTGCGACCGAGATCCTTCGCTGCTCGTTCCTCGCTGCGCTCAGGATGACAGAGCCGGCACACCCGCCGGCTCAACGTACTCGTCCGCGATGCCCATCACGAACCAGCGGGCCGGGCTCTTGGGGTCCGCGACCAACTCGCGCGCAGCCTGGCCGTCGCTGGTGAGCACGACGGTGTCTCCGTGGCGCGCGCCGAAGCGGTCGAGCACCAGGATAGGGTAGCCGTCCGCCTGCCGGGCCGCGTCGAGCGGCTGCACGACGAGCAGCGGCCAGCCGGCGAGCGACGGGTGTTTGATCGTCGTGGTCGCTCGGCCTTCGACACGTCCCAGCTGCACGATGACACCCTCCTTCGATGTAGCACGCAGACTCCGCTCGCCCCGCTCGCCGCCCCTCACCTCGGCCGACCATGTACTCGTCCGTGCTCCATGGCGCGAGCTACGCGATGCGCAGCGCGTCCACCATGGCGCAGCGGCGATGCCGGGTGAACGTGAGGGGGTTTGTGGGCCCCTCGCCCGTCGGGCCGGCGATCGAGAACGAGCAGAAGCCCTCGCCGCCGATGCCGAGCCCGGCGATGCTTGGCCCGTTCTTGATGAACAGCGTCGTTTCGAGCGCCCGCCCCATGCGCGTCATGGCCTCGACGTCGCGCGAGTGGATCACGCTGGTATGCCGAAACCCGTGCTCGGATTCCTTGGCGCGTGCGATCGCCTCGTCGCTGTCGCGCGTACGCACGACCGGCAGGAACGGCATCATCTGCTCGTGCTCGACGAACGGGTGTTCCGCGGGCGTCTCGCCGAAGAGGAGCTGCACGCCGGCGGGGAGCCGCAGGCCGATGCGGTCCGCGAGCACCTGCGGGTCCTGTCCGATCAGCTCCTTGTTCACGGCCTGCTTGCCCGGCTGGCCGTCGGCCGGCACGAAGGCGGCGGCGGTGAGCGCGGCCACCTGGGCGGCATCGAGCCGGAAGCCGCCGTGGCGCTCGAGTTCCTCGAGGAACGCCGCGAAGACCGGTTCGACCACGAACGCTTGCTTCTCGCCGATGCAGAGCAGGTTATTGTCGTACGAGGCGCCCATGACGGTCGAGCGCGCGGCACGCGCCGCGTCCGCGGTGCCGTCGACGACGACCGGTGGGTTGCCCGGCCCGGCCACGACCGCCCGCTTGCGGCTGCCCAGCGCCGCGCGCGCCACGCCCGGCCCGCCGGTGACGCAGAGCAGCCGGATGCCCGGGTGCTCGAAGATCGCCTGGGCGGTCTCGAGCGTCGGCTGCTCGATGATCGCGATCAGGTTGTCGATGCCGATCGCGTGGCGGATCGCCTCGTTGAAGCGGCGTGCGCCCTCGCACGCAATTCGCGCCCCCGCGGGGTGCGGATTGCACACCAGCGTGTTCCCCGCGGCGATCATGTTGATTGCGTTGGCCGCCAGGGTGGGGAGCGAGTGGGTCACGGGAGTGACCACACCGATCGTGCCGAACGGACCGTGCTCGGTGATTGTCAGCCCGTGGTCGCCGACCGCCGCCTGCGCCTGGAGGAACTCGACGCCCGGTATCCGCTCGCCGATGATCCGCAGCTTTTCGATCTTGTGTTCGAGCCGTCCGATGCGCGTCTCGTCGAGCTCGGCGCGGCCCAGCTGCTCGGCCTGATCGATCACGATGCGGCGAATGCAGGCGATAGCGCGCGCACGGTCGGCGATCGGCCGTTCGCGCAGCGCGGCGTATGCGGCGTTCGCGGCCGCCACCGCGTCGTCCACGCTGCGGAACACGCCGGCCGCGCCGGGCGCTGCGCCGCCCGCCGCCGTGGCCTGCCCGCCCAGCTCGGCGAGCACCTCGCGGACCACGCTCTCGATCAGACCCCTGTCGGCGGCCATCTGGGCGATCATCGCTGGATCTCCGTGCCCGAGCCGAACACCTTGCGCTCGCCGATGCCCACGCCGTCCACGATGCCGATCACGACCGTGTCCACCGGCAGATCACGCGTTTCCGGGGTCAGCCGGGCGCTCGACCCCTGGCAGATCAGAACCACCTCGCCCGCTCCCGCGCCGAGCGAATCCACCGCGATCAGCGTTCGGCCTGTGCCGCGCAGCCGGTCGCGCGACTGCTCGTCGAGCCGCAGCGGCTCCACGACCAGGAGCTTCTTGCCGATCATGGACTGCACCTTGTGGCTCGCGATTACAGTGCCGGTCACCTGGGCCAGAAACATGGCTTCTCCGAATCGTTGAACGTGGCATCCCGTCTCAAACCGGATGTTCGTGACACGCCGCTCGCGGGTTCACTCCGGGTTCACTCATGGCGTGGCGAGCAGTTCCGCGGTCTGCCGCGCGACCACCAGCTCTTCGTTGGCGGGCAGCACCCAGACCGCTATTCGGCTGGAGTCGCTCGACACCCGTGCCTCACCGCGCGCGGTCTCGTTCCGCTCGGGGTCGAGCTCGATGCCGCACCAGGCAAGCTCGCGGCAGACGGCCTGGCGGATGCGCGGCGCGTTTTCACCGATGCCGCCGGTGAACGCGATCGCGTCGGCCCCGGCCAGCTCGACCAGGTACGCGCCCAGGTAGTGCCGCGCCGACGTGACGAGCAGGTCGATGGCGAGCTGGGCGTTCGCATCCCCGGCCGCGGCCGCTGCTTCGATGTCACGCAGGTCGTGCGACATCCCGCTCAGCCCTTCGAGCCCCCCGTGCGACGCCATGGCGCGAAGCAGCTTGCGAAACGACTTGCCCGTGGCCTGCTTGAGCGCGATCAGCGCGTACGGATCGAAGTCGCCGACGCGGTCGTTGTGCGGCAGGCCGCTCTGCGGGCTGAATCCGAAGCTGTTCGCCACGGACTGCCCGCCGCGGATGGCGCACAGCGACGAGCTGCCGCCCAGGTGGCAGGAGATGACTCGCGCGTCGTCGCGGCCGACGAGCTCGCGGAGCCGCTCGGCGATGTAACGGTGGCTGGCGCCATGGAAGCCGTTGCGCCGGATGCCGAGCTTGTCCGCCCAGGCACGGGGGACCGCGTAGAGCCGGTTCGCGGGGGGAATGGTCTCGTGGAATCCGGTCTCGAAGGCCGCGACAAGGGGCAGCTCGGGAAACCGCTTGCGCAGCGTCCGCATGGCCGCCGCGTAGGGCGGGTTGTGCGCCGGCGCGACGTCGGCGTACGCCTCCATCGCCCGGATGACCCGTTTTGTCACCCGGTGCACGCCGGTCAGGCCACGGGCCACGACGGCCTTGAACCCGACCCCGGTCAGCTCGGTGACGCCGCTCAGCACGGGCGGCTCGCCCGACGTGAGCAGCTCGAGACAGCGCTCGAGCGCGTCCGCGTGGTCGCGGATCTCCGCCGCCGGCTCGGACCACTCGGCGCCGCCCGGCACCTGATAATAGGCGCGCGCCCGCTTCGTTCCGACGCCCTCGGCACCGCCGCGCGCCAGCTCGCGCGGGTCGCTCATGTCGAAGAGCCGGAACTTGAAGCTCGTGGAACCGATGTTCGCGACGAGAATCTTCATGGCGGGCGATCAGGCCGGTGCCTTCGGGGCCGGGTTCTTGAACGGCAGGACCTTCTCGAGCTCCTCGTGGGGGCGCGGGATCACCTGCATGCTCAAGACCTCGCCGACGCGGCCGGCCGCTGCCGACCCGGCGTCGATCGCCGCTTTCACCGCCGCCACGTCGCCGGTCACCATGACCGTCACGATGCCCCCTCCCGCCTTGTCGTAGCCGCGCAGCTCCACGTTCGCGGCCTTGAGCATCGCGTCGCTCGCCTCGATCATCGCCACCAGGCCCCGGGTCTCGATCATGCCCAGGGCTTCCATATGCGCATTCGCCATACCGGATCTCCTTCAAAAAAAAAGGGTCGTGCTCGGTTAGGACGGCGGGGTCGGGAGACCCGCGCCGAACATCGGCATCAAGTCTTCAGGCTACGCTTCATGAGTTCCAACTGCGTCGCGTGCGGGAGGTCACAGGCGTTCCCCTCGTCCGTGTCGATGTGCACCTCGAGCTTGAAGCGCGGATCGACGCGGACCAGCAGGTTCTCCAGCACGGTCGGGCAGGGACTCGCCACCCGCAGCGCCATGCGGTCGCCGTGCTTCACGCCGTAGTACGCCGCGTCCCGCTCGCCCATGTGCACGTGGCGTTCGGCCCGGATCACGCCGGACCCAAGTTCGACCATGCCCGCCGGACCGACCAGGTAACTGCCGGGCGTGTCGCGGTGGTCGCCGCTGCGCCGCACGGGCAGGTCGATGCCGACCGCGACGCCGTCGGTGAACGCCAGCTCGACCTGATCGTAGTCGCGGCACGGCCCCAGGATGCGCACGTTGGCCAGCATGCGGCGGCGTGGGCCGATCACATCCACCGTCTCCTCCGCCGCGAAGTCGCTCTCCTGGTACAGGTACCGCCGCGGCGTGAGGCGGTGCCCCGGCCCGTAGAGCTGCTCGAGCGTGCGCTGCGTCACGTGGACGTGCCGCGCCGAGATGTGGACCACCAGCTTGGGAGGCGTCGGCGCCGCCGCGTCCGCCACACCGGATCCGGCAACCAGCAACCGCCGGCCGATCACCTGCCGCACGATTCGCTCGATGTCGCCGCGCGACATCGCCGCCGTGTTGCTGCCGGATCTCACGCCCGCACCTCCCCGGCGCTGACCACCCCGACCCTGGCGCGCTCGAGCATCTCGCGGTGCTCGTCGCTCAGGCCCGCATCCACCACGACCCGCGCCACGCGGTCCAGCCCGCACAGGAACGCGAGCGACTGCTGCCCGAACTTGGTGTGATCCGCCACCACCAGCACCTCGTCCACGACCCGCATCATCTGGTCCTCCGTCTCCACCAGAAGCGCGTTGGAGTTGAACAGTCCCCGCTCGGTGATCCCCGCCACGCTCATCACTAGCCGGTGCGCGTGCACCGAAGTCAGGAACCGGGTCGCCATCGGGCCGACCGTCGCCCCGGTGCGCGGATAGACGTAGCCGCCGACCACCGTGAGATCGATCCGCCGGTCCCCCGCGAGCAGCTGCGCGATCGGGATCGAGTTGGTCACCACCTGGATCGGGCGACCGGCGAGCGCCCGAGCCACCTCGAAGGTCGTGGTGCCGCCGTCCAGCAGCACCGTTTCG
>JBGPMX010000402.1:0-5178 GCA_041487215.1 Planctomycetia bacterium
CTTAGATAGCCTGTACCCCAACTCGATGTCCTCGATTGCGGCTGCGCGGAACTCTTGCGCAAAGATTGCGTGCCGAACCAGGAGCGACCGTTTGCACGACACCCGGCCAGCCCAGAAGTACGTAAAATCGAGAACCTGTCCGTCTCGCAGGTTCCGATACGCAAACAGAAACTGGCCGATTTCGGTGACGTATTCCATTACCGGGCTCACGGCGAGCGCGGCAGCCCACGTCGTGTATCCCAAAACAGCAACCTCTTGCGCCGCGTGCTGCTCGTGTGCTCGAACGTGCGCAGCAAGAAGCCCTGGGGCCGCGACGTCGTCGTCGTCGAAGAAGAGCACCAGCGGGCACGCGGCAAGAAAGATGCCTAGATTCTTAGCGGCTGCCGTGCCGGATTTCGCGATCGTTATGTGGCGCAGGCTCAGGCGTGCCGATACGCGTGCGCAGAGCTCGCGCGTTCCATCGGTCGAGCCATCGTCCACGACGACCACTTCGAATTGATCCTTGGGTAACGTCTGGACGGCGAGGCTTTCGAGCGAGGCCTCGAGCAACCGGCAGCGGTTGTGGGTCGGAATGATCACGCTGATCATCGCACCGCTCCAGTGGCCGTGCGGCCAAGCCACTCCTCTTCGGTAATGGCGTGCAACACCCGCATGCACTGGTCGAGCGGAAAGTGCGCGTGCTTGCGCCACAGGGCCTTGCGACCCTGATCCGCCTCGGCCCAGCTATAACCGGAGACCGGCTTGCGCAGGCTGTGGTCGACCGGCACGGCGTCGATGATGCCCATCTTCAGGCCCCGCTCTGCGAGGCGGTAGGACCAGATGTTCTCGTAGCCCCAGCCCATCGGAGCGGTAAGGTCGAAGGGGAACACAAGGTCATAGACGGACGGGTGAAAGCTGACGACCGGGCCAATTTCCACGAACAGCGTCTGCCGAGCAAGCACCCCCCGTTGGCGCTCCACGATCGGCAGATCGATGTACGAGTTGCTCGTTCTCGCGGGCTGCGCGATCGCAAACCCCAGGTCGTCCTGAATCGAGAGAAAGTGATCGAGGAAGTGTTCGGGCAGGACAACATCGTCATCCAGGACCACGATGTATTCGTACTGTGCCGGATCCTCTGCCGAAAGGAGATCGTTGATCAGCCGAAACTTCGGCACCTTGTCGAGCACCGTGTCTACCGTAACAGCCCGGGTCGCATCCGACGGGGGCGGGCCGCCCAGCGCGATCCAGCGCTGCGTCACGTGATACAGGCCGGTGGCATGGAGGACCGCAATTGTGTCCTCCGCGTTGCTGAGCTGGGTCGACAGGTAAACGCCGAGCACTAACACTGATTTGCCTTCGCCCTGCTGGCTGGACGCCCGGGATGAGACGGCGGCCGGCACGACCGGCCTGAGCTTCGCGAGTGATTCGGTGTCCACCCGAGCGAGCGGGGCTTCTCGCGCGCGGCCGTTGGTCCCGGGCGTCAGGCAATAGATGACGCAGTTGTCATCCTTGTGGTGACACGTGTAGGTCGCCTCGAGGTGCTGCCTAAAGTCGGCGTAGTGATCGAGCCACCAGAACGCCGTCTCGGGAAAGAGCAGAAACTGAGCGCCGCGAGCCCTGAGCGACTCGAGATGATCGATGGCCTCGGCACTGTCGGCCGGATGGTGGCCGGCGTACGTCCCATCCGCGACCTGGGGAAAATGCCAGCCGCGACAGCCGTCCAGTTGGACGAGCGCGTTGTCGCCCCTGCTTACAACCAGCACTGTCGCGTCCCGAGGCAGTGTCCGGCTCGCGGCGTCACGAATGCTCGGGATCATGGCCCGGTACGCCTCGAGCTTCCCGGAGCGGCCGGTCGTGCCGGCCGGGATCGGAGCGGGCTTTGGCGCACGCCGCAGCACCTCGCTCACCACCTCCAGGAATCGTAAACGCACAACGCCCGGGCTGTGCAGAGCAGCCAGCGAATCACGGCCCCTCTGCGCCAGCGCACACCACAGCACCTCATCGTGCAGCAACCGGCTGATCTGATCGGCGAACAAGGCCGGATCGTCCGCGACCAGGACGTGCTCACCGTCCCGCACGTCGAGTCCCTCGACACCCATGCTCGTCGAGACGCAGGGAGTACCGTGTACCAAAGAGCGAATCAGCTTGCCCTTCGTTCCGGCCCCGTGCAGCAGGGGCACGACGGAGATACGCGCCTGCGCGAAGTACGGCTCGATCGAGGGCACCCAGCCTACCATGCGCACGTCGGGCACGTCGCCGGCAAGCTGCATGATCCGCGCGTCGAGTGCATTACCCACCACATAAACCGGGTGCTCGGCGAGAACCCTGCGGTCGAGCCTGGGCACGATTTGCCGGCAGAGATATTCAACGGCCTCCACGTTCGGTTGGTGCCAGAAGTTGCCGACGAACAGAATGCCGCGGCGCTGGTCAAACGGCAGGGGCGATGCAGGAAGTTCCTCGCACAGGGGCACGGCACGAGCCAGGCCGGAATCGGCCGCTAGATCATTGATTAGATCCGCTTCTTTTTGGGACACCGCCAGAACGGCGTCCGCTGCGGCATAGGCGTTGAGCTCGCCGATGATCTCGGCACCCTGCTTATCGCCGAGCGTGGCCGGCGGAGCGGCCGGTGAGCTCCTGCGAAAGACCCGACGGGCGTCGCGCAGCAGGTGCAGGTCGATCGAGTCGACGACGACACGCGTGGTGGGTGAAAGCCGGCGGATGAGCGGCAGGCACCGCTCGGCAGTCTTCCAGAAGATCAGCAAGGCCAGATCGAACCGAGTGGTTGTGATCAGCTGGACCAGGCTGGCGTCAGCGGCCGGGTAACTCGGAACACCGCGCTGGGACAGCGCACGGGCGTAACGCTCCGCGCCCGCGGTGTGCTCCGCGGCGAAGGCAACCTCCCAGCCCGATTCCTGGAGGAAGCCGATCAGGTGCCAGACACGCTGCGAGCCGCACTCGCGGTCGAATTCCGGCATACGCGGTGCACAGACCAGAGCTCGTTTCTCACACGCCAAGAACGGACCTCCTCGGAGCTCACCCAGGGATGCTTGCACACGTTGACTCTGCTTGTTCCGCCTCGGGGCCGGCGGCGTTCAGCGCGTGGCGCCATGCCTCGACGAAAAGAGCACGGCTGGCGGTAGCACTGTCCCCAATCGCCTCGTCCTCGCGGGGCCTCACCGCCGTGCAGTCGGGCTGGTAATAAACCCGATAGCCCTTTTCGCGCAGCATCATGCAATAGTGCGCCATCGCGTAATCCGCCGAGTGGTAACGCGGGTCGAGGCCGCCCGCATCCAAGAACAGGGATCGCCGCGTGGCGAACAGAACGCTCGAACAGCTGTCCACGCGGCGCACATAGCTGAACTCGGGCGCATCCGGCCGGTACGCGGAACTCCCGATCGGAACGAGGCTCCCGTCCAGACTGATAGCGCGACCGGCCTCCCGGAGGTCCCCCTGCCAGCCGAGCAGTTTTCCGGTCGCGGCGCCGGCGTCCGCGTGGTCACGAAAGGTCCGCAGCAGCGCGGGCAACCAGTCCGAAAACAACATGACCCCGGTATCCACAAACACGATGATCTCGCCGCCGGCAAGCTCCGCCCCGCGGTTGAGGCTGCCGATCCGGTCCGTCCCACCGCACGCGACCGCTCGCGTGAGCCCGGACCCTTCGAGGCACCCGTACCATGGCAGGGTCTCACCCCCGTCCTCGTGCACGAGCAGTAGCTCTGCGCGCTCGCGCGTGGGCAAGCTGGCCCGCAGGTCCCTCCACCAGGACTCGGTGGGTCGCGTCGAACGACAGTGGATCAAGATCGAAACGGCCGGGACCATGCACCCGTCCGCGGGCGTCCGGAGCTCTACCTCCAGTAAGTGCGCACCCGCGTCCTGTTCGCCACCGGGTCTGCGCACGATGAACACGGCTCCCGTTGCGATTCGTCGCGCCTCCGCAATCGCCTGGGGATCCTCCGACGCGAGCGCAACCACGTCCACGCTGACATCGAGATACGGCAGCCGAGCGTCCGCGCTCGGCGGACTGAACACGCAACGTTCTGGGAATCGTTCAGCCAGGTTGAGGCCCGTGTTCCAGTCGAGCAGCGCCGGGCTGCGTTCGAAACGGTTCTCGTATTCCGAGAGCGCCTGTTCCAACAGATCCCAGATCGTTGGGGCGGCCACCGCCGCCGGTTCGCGCAAGCCGTAAATGACACAGACCTCGCCGGGGCATGGCAGCTTGCGATAGCGCCGGTCGAGATGTCCTTTGAAATCCGGGTAGTGTTCGAACCACCAGAACGAGGTGGCGGGAAACACTAGGAAATCCGCCCCGTCGCCGCGCAGCGACTCGAGGTGGCCGATCGCCGCCGAGTCATCCCCGGGATTGAAGCCCGCGTAGACCCCATCCGGCATCCGCGGAAAGTGCCAGGCCTGGCGCGCGGGCAGATCCAGCAACGCATCGTCCCCCTTGCTCACGACCAGCACCCTTACGCCATCCGGCAACTGCTCACGAACGACGTCTCGCAGGCGTCGGACCAGGCGCCCGTATTCAATACGCTTGCCCCAAGCCGAAAGGTCCTCGAAGGACGGGAAGCCAGAATCTCTGAGGCGATCGCTGATCATGCCAGCGATTGCATCCAGTTCGCGCGCTTGCTCCTCCACCGTGTGGCGGAGCTCCAGAGCCTCGGCCCGCATCTCCTCGATCGCCCTGGCTCGCGCGTTCTCTGCGGTCGCCAGCTGTTGACCAAGTTCGCTTATCCTCGCTTCGTGCCGGGCAAGCGCCTCGGTCGTGGAGCGAGCCCAGACCGTGCGGTGGTCAAGGGCGGTGCCGAGCCTCTGGATCGCCGCGTCGCGCCACTCGATGTCGGGTAGCGAAGGCCAATCCGGCGCCGGCACGATCGGCAGGAGCTCGTACACCTCCGAGGCATACGCGCTCAGGTCGATGGTCTGCTCGACCCCGAGTGTCGTCGCGGACAACCGGTTGACCGTGCACGCGCCCTCCAGGTCTCCGAGCTCGGCCGGATTGTTGATCAGGCCGCTGCTCTTCGACACGCGCCGACCCATGCTAGTGGCAACGAACAGGCTCTGGCCCATGGCGGACAGACCCCGGGTATAACCGCCCAGCTCCTGGCGCTCGGGTGCGCCCAGAATCCGCACGGCCCGGCGGCGTGACTCGCAAAATGCCACCGCTCCGTCGGCCGCGGCCAGCGAGTGCGGCTGGTC
>JBGPMX010000403.1:0-5173 GCA_041487215.1 Planctomycetia bacterium
CAAGCCGGTGTACGAGACGCACGAGCGCGAGTGCCGCTACACGGTCTGCAAGCCGGTCTATGAGACGGTCGAGCGCGACGTGGCTTGCACGACGTACAAGACAGTCCAGGAACAGGTGATGGTGAACCGCTGTGTCCAGGAGCCGGGCACCTGTGTCTTCGATCCATGCACCTGCCGGTATCAGTACTGCCCCGGCCCGGTCCGTCAGGTTCAAGTCCCCTGCACGGTCACGAAGTGCGTGCCGGTGACCGAGCATCGCAAGGTCCCGGTACAGGTCTGCCGCATGGTGCGGGAAGAGGTCGTGAAGAAGACGCCGTACACGACCTGCCGCATGGTGCAGGAGCAGATCGTGAACAAAGTGCCGGTGCAGGTCTGCCGCATGGTGCGGGAAGAGGTCGTGAAGAAGGTGCCGTACACGACCTGTCGCATGGTGCAGGAGCGGATCGTGAACAAGGTTCCGGTCCAGGTCTGCAAGATGGTGCAGGAAGAAGTTGTCAAGAAGGTGCCGGTGACGGTTTGCCGAATGGTTTCCGAGCAGAAGGTTCAGAAGCGCACGTACCAGGTCTGTCACATGGTGCCCGAGGAGATCGTCAAGAAGGTGCCGGTGCGGGTCTGCAAGATGGTGCAGGAGGAAGTGGTGGAACGCGTCCCGTACTGCGTGACCAGGCAGGTGCCCTACACCGTGAAGTGCCGGGTGCCCGAGGTGGTGACCAAGCAGGTGCCGTACACGGTGACGCGGTGTGTTCCGCGCTGCGTGGCCCGCAAGGTCCAGGTGCAGTGCTGCCACGCCGTGCCGGTCTGCCCGGCCCCGGCGTGCTGCAACTGAGCGTGTCGGTTTTCGGCTGCCGGACGCTCGAGCGTCCGGTGGCCGTTCAGGGATAAGTAGAACAGGGCGTCGCGAGCGCGGCTCGCGGCGCCCTGTTTGTTTGCGCCTGGGCGGCTACTCCAGCTTCAGTCCCGGCACGGCCGGCCGCTGCTGTGCGGCGATCTGATCGACGAGCCGATCCACGATCTCGAGCAGATACGGGCGGAGCGGGCTATCCTCGGCGAAGTTGTCTTTCAGCTTACCGATATCGCCGTTGATGCGCGCCTGGAGGTTGATCGGGACCTCGCCCAGAAATGGGATTCCCTGCCGTTCCGCCGCGGCCTTGGCCCCGCCGTGGCCGAAGATGTCGGTCGTGTGCCCGCAGTGCGGGCAGACGAAGTGGCTCATGTTCTCGACCAGGCCCAGGACCGGTACCTTGAGCTGGCGGAACATGTTGAGTGCGCGGATGGCGTCGAGCAGGGCCACGTCCTGCGGCGTGCAGACGATGACAGCGCCGGTGAGCGGGATCCGCTGCGCGAGGCTAAGCGGCACGTCGCCGGTGGTCGGCGGCAGGTCAATGACCAGGTAGTCGAGCTCGCCCCAGTGCACCTCGCCGAGGAACTGGCGCATCAGGCCGTCGAGCATCGGGCCGCGCCAGATCGCCGGCTTCTCGTCGTCGATGAAGAAGCCCATGGAGATGAGCTTCAGCCCGTCCTTCTCCATCGGCTCGATGCGCGGCTGCCCGTTCACCTCGATCGTGGCCGGCCGCCCGCGTACGCCGAGCATGTGCGGGATGCTGGGGCCGTACGCATCGGCGTCCATGAGCCCCACGCGGGCCCCGCGGTGCTTGAGCCCGTACGCGATGGAGGCGGCGATCGTGGATTTGCCCACCCCGCCCTTGCCGCTGCCGACCGCGAACACGTTCTTCAGACCTGGGATCTCGTTCTTCGCTCCCGTTCCGTTCATCGTTTCTCCTAATACACCTCTAGTACACCTCCCAACCCATGGCGATGGCGTCCCACGGGCAGACCGATTCGCAAACCGTGCAGCTGACGCAATCGACCGGGCGGACGACGACCGGGTAGCCCTGCCAGATTTCCAGGCACTCGGTCGGACACACCACGGCACAGTCCTCGCACCCTGTGCACCGGCTCTCGTCGATCTGCGGCATCTCTTTGCGAGCCATGGAGTGTGTCCCACAGAATCAAGCCGCGTCGAGCCGCAGCCGACCGACCAGGGCCTGCCAGGCGGTTCTGTGTGGTTCTCTAAGACTCTGTGCCTGGTCGCTGCCCGGCCGGCCGGCGCCTCGCGGTCCGCGCCCGCAGCAGCTGTTCGATCGCGCGGGCGACGACCGACGGCGCGATGGGCTGCACCAGAAAGACGGCAGCACCGAGCTCGCGCGCTTGCAGCTCGAGCGACGCCTGGGACGGCTCGGCAACCACGACCACGTCCGCGTCGGGGTCATGACCGCGCACCGCGTCGATCAGCTCGAGCATCGCGACCGGATCGGCTCCCAGTTCGATGAAAACCAGCGAGCCGCGTTGGCCGCGCACGAGCTCGAGGCAGTCCGCGCGTGCGGTCGAGTGGCGCACCCGGAGGGGCAGGGCTGCCATACGCGGCCGCATCTGATCCGCCCACCGCCTGCCGGACTCGTGGATCACCAGACGAGGCAACTGCATGCCGATGTATTGTATCGCACGAGTCGTACTCAAAGAATCATCCCGCTCTCGACCGTGGTGTCTGGATTGGGGTGGCACGTCCCTGATTGAGGTGGCACGTCCCTGGGGGGTAGCGGAGTGCGTGCGGCATGAAGCATCGGCCGGTGGAACGCTCACGCCAGCTCCGTCTCCTCGGCCATCTCGAGCTCGTCCGCCGCCGACTCGGGCGGCTCCATGCCGAGCATTGCCATGCGGCGATACAGGCGCGGCCGCGAGATCGAGAGCAGTTCGGCGGCCTTGCTCTTGTTGCCTCGCGCCTTGCGCAGCGCGAGCTCAATCAGCTTGCGTTCTGCCTTGAGCAGCACCGCATCGAGCTCGACGGGTTCGTGTGTGGCGGGCGTGATCCCGGCTGGCGTGCGGCTCGCCGCCCGGATGCGCATCACCAGCGCATCGTTGTTGATCTCGGTCGAGGCCGCCCGTGCGTGGGCCAGGCGAACGACCTCGTCCAGCTCGCGCAGGTTGTCCGGCCAATCGTAGGCGCACAGCGTCCCGATTGCCTCCGGCGAAATCCCGGAGATCTGCTTGTCGCCGAGTCCGTTGGCCGCTTCCAGCATCGCCTGCGCGAGCAGTGGGATATCCTCGGTTCGCTCGCGCAGGGGCGGAAGATGGATGACCATGGTGCTGAGCGCGAAGTAGAGGTCCGCGCGCAGCTCGCCGCGCTCCAGCGCCGCCGCGGGGTCCGAACGGTCGGCGGCGATCAGGCGCAGGTCGATCGGCGCCCCGGCCTCGTCCACCAGTTCGCCCGGCCGGGCGCGGCGCAGCATGTCGCCAAGCCGGCTCTGCGCGTCGCGTGGCAGTTGCGTGAGGTTGTTCAGGAACAGGGTGCCCCCTTCGGCGCTGCGCACCAGGCCGCGGCCACCCCCGCCGGGCCCATCGTCCGGCCGCGCGCCGAACAGCACATCCTCGAGCACCTCGGGCACGAGCAGGGCGCAGTCGATGGGCACGAACGGGCCGTGCCGCCGCGCGCTCTCGCGGTGGATCGTACGTGCGACGAACTCCTTGCCCGTTCCCGGTTCGCCCCAGACGAGCACGTGCATCTCCATCTGGCTCGCGACCTTCACCTGGTCGAGCACGCGGCGCATCGGTGGGCTCGCCGCCACGATGCGCTGGAAGCCGTACCGCTTGAATAATCGGCTGCGGAGACGCAGCAAGTTTTCGTGCAGCGTCGCGTGCGGGCGATGGTCGGCGGGCGCGACGGGCGGCAGCTCGGAGAGCATGCCGACGACGGCGAGCAGCTTGCCGGACGGGTCGTGGCACGGGAAGAAGTGGATCTGGCGCCAGAGCGGCTCGGCGCCGGGGCGGGCCAGCAGCGTGCGCACGGTGGTCGCTGCACCCTGAAACACCTCCGGCGGGGCGGCCAGGCTCGCCGCCACGTCGCCCGACTCGTCCGCGCCGCAGGTCGCGCCGTACGAGCACTGCAGACCGAGCACGCCGTCGGCGCTCCGCCCCGTGAGCTCCTCGCACGCCGGGTTGAAGAACACGATCCGGCGCTCGGCGTCCAGCAGAAAAACGGGCTCGGCCGCTCGTTTCAGGACCGCCTCGATCTTGAGGCGTGCGACTCGTGGGCGACTCATGCTAGCTTCTGGCTGTGTGGTTGTCGGGCAGGAACGCCCGCCCGGTAAGATCGGCAGATCGATAGGCGTCCCGCGCCGCCGTCCCGTAGAAGCGTGCGGGGACCATTCCCTTATCGACGACCTTTGGCCGCAAAGCAAGCAATAAATGTTGCCGGCCCGTGATCGCATCGAGGTGGCCATCGACGGGGGCACGACGAACACGCGGGCCCGCGTGTTCGTCGCCGGCCGAGCGGTCTCGTCCGCCGCGCGTCCGGTCGGTGTTCGGGACACGGCCCGCGAGGGGACGAACGCGTCGCTCTGCCGCGCGGTCGCCGAGTGCGTCGCCGAGGCGGCGCGCGGGGCCGGCGTGGCGCTCGACCAGCTCGGCCTGATCGCCGCCTCGGGTATGCTCACCTCGGGGTTCGGGCTGCGCGAGGTCCCCCATGTTCGGGCACCCGCGGGACGCGACGAGATCGCCCGCGGCGTGGTGGCTCACTCGTTTCCCGACATCGCGCCCCGGCCCGTTCATTTTGTGCCCGGCGTCAAGACGTGCCCGCGTGCCGCGACGGCGGACGAGCTGCACGCCCTGGACATGCTGCGCGGCGAAGAGTCGGAGGTGTTCGGGATCCTGGAAACGAAGCCCGACCACGGGCCGCTCGCGGTCCTGCTTCCCGGTTCGCACACGAAGCTCGTTCGCGTCGATGCAGGCGATCGCATTCGAGCCGGCTACTCGACGATCGCCGGGGAGTTGATGCAGGCGGTGGCCGAGCACACAGTGCTGGCCGGCAGCCTGAGCTGGCCGCCCCCCGGCGCCCCGCGCTGGCCGCAGGTTCAAGAGGGCGCGCGGTTCGCAGCACGCTGGGGCCTGCTCCGCGCAGGCTTCGCGGTGCGGCTGGCCGACGTGATGGTCGGTCAGGACCGGGACGCCGCCGCGTGGTGGTTCGTCGGCGCGGTGATCGCAAGCGACCTGGGAGAACTGACGCGCTGGCCCGAGTGGGACGGGCGGGAGCGCGTGCTGGTGGCGGGCCGCGAGCCGCTTCGATCCGCGTATGCCGAACTGCTCGGCGAACTCCACGGCGTGCCCGTCGAGAAGGTCG
>JBGPMX010000404.1:0-5167 GCA_041487215.1 Planctomycetia bacterium
CGCCCGCGCGCCGCGCATCGCCGCGGCCTTGGTCGCGCTCGTCGCAGTGCTGCTCTCCGCCTCGTTGGCCGCCGGCTTCGCGGACGCCTGGTACCGAACTGGGCTGGAGCCATCGGCCCGCCTGGCTCGGATCGAGCTCAGCACGCTGGCGGTCATTCTGGCTGCCGCCGGCGTCTGGCTGTGGCGGCGTACGTCGTGGGCAGAGCCGGCGCTCGTCGTGCTCACCGGGCTGGAGATGGCTGTGTTCTTCAATCTGGCACCGCTGCTGCGCGGCCGGCCGTCACGGCTCCCCGACGAAAGCCCGGTGCTGGCTTACCTGACCGAACACGACGGCCTGGGTCGGGTCGCCGGGCTGGACGGCGAGCAGAACGTTCCGGCGCGCGTGGGGCTGATGAGCACCGACGCGTACCTGGGTGTCGAGTTTCCGGGGCTCGCCACGGAGCGGCGGTACCTGCGCATCGGGATCGCGGAGCAAGGGCGGTGGATCGACCCGGGCGGGGCACTCTCCAGCCTGCTGGCCGTGCGCTACCTTGTATGGGACGGTGATCTGACCGCACCAGACTTCGCGGAGGCGTGGCGCGGGCCGGACCCGTGTCTCGACCGGATACTGCGGCACAAGAACGCGTACGCCCCGCCGCCAGCCCCTGGCACCTGGCGCATCTACGAGCGGCGTGCAGCGGTGGATTGGGCGCGCCTGGTGGGCGAAGTCAGGGCCGTGCCGGGTCCGAACGCCGTCCTGGGGTTGTTGTTCTCGGGCAGCGTCGATCCCACAAGCACGGCGCTCGTATGGGACAGCGAGCAGGTGCCGCCCGGGCGCGCGGACCGGGCAGCGCGCGTGGAGTCGCTTGACCTGGAGCCATGCCGGGTGACGGTTCGGGCCGAGCACCATGGCCCGGCGTACCTGTTGATCAGCCAGCAGATGTACCCGGGATGGCGAGCGCGCGTGGACGGAATGGACATGCCGATCTATCGCGCTTACGGTTGCCTCCAGCTGGTGCCGATGCCCGGCGCCGGTCGCTCGACCGTCGAGCTGCGTTTTGAACCGGACGCATTCCGGCATGGGTTGGCTGTCTGCGTCACGACCGCGATCGGCATGTGCCTCATGGCCGGGATCTTGGTTGCCGGCCCAGCGCTGCGCCGCAAGCTCTACGGCACACCACGGGCTTAGCCCCTGTCCGGTCAGCGCAGAGTAGCCCGAAGCGCGAGCGAGGAACGACGCGCTCGGGGCTTGATTCCCTCGCTGGCGCGTCGAGCTACTATCCTCCGGTCGAAACATGACCGGACGCGACCTAAGTAGGTCCGCAGAAAGAGATGCGTCAGGCTTTCCAGCCTGACTCTGTTCGGCATCGGTGTTGTCAGGCTGGAAAGCCTGACGTACGTCCGAACGGGTCGGCCGTGATTGCGTGCGGGCGGTCTCTTCGCGTCGTACCGAGATCCTTCGCTCCGCTCCTACCTCGCTGCGCTCAGGATGACAGGCTTTCACCCATCAATCGAAGAGTGACGGGGTAAGATCGTCGCGGCGCGCGCCGCGCAGGCGTGCGACGGCGCTCCAGAGGCAAAGAGCCAGCGCCACTCCGCCCACGTCGGCCAGCCAGTCGAAGAGATCGCAATGCCGCGACGGCACCCAGTGCTGTGCGATCTCGGTGCCGGCGCCGTGCACCGCGACCGCCGCCAGCAGCCCCGCCATCTGCCACGTCCATGTGCCCGGCCCGTACGCCACCATGGTCACCAGAGCGAGCCCCAGGTAGCCCGTCGCGTGGACCACCTTGTCCCACTCGTGCTCGCCGTTCCGGATCGCTTGCGGCACCGCGGAGCGGATGAACGGAAGGTCTTCGGGATGCGGCACCAGGAGCAGGCCGGTCCAGAGCACGGCATAAGACCAGAACGCACAGCGCCACCAGGTCAGGCCGACACCGCGGAATCCATTCACGGTTTGATCTCCGTCGCCAAGCGCAGGCGGTCGATCTGGTCCGGTCGCACGTAGAGGCCGCGGCCCAACGAGAGGTCCCCCACCTGGACGTATTTGCGCGCCAGGAAGCGGGCGAGCTGCGGGAACGGGGGATCGCCCGCGTACACGACGACCGGCCTCGCCCGGTCCAGGTCCGTCATGATCCGCGCCTTACGCGGCTCGACCAGCGGGTGATAGCGCGCGGCTTCTTTCTTCATGAGCGGGTCGGTGAAGAAGAAGGGTGTTACCGAGTCCATGCCGCTGTAGAGGTAAAGGGGACTTTGCCAACCCCAGACGAACATGCGCTCGTCCGAGCCGGCGAAGAGTTGCAGCCGGCGGCCGAGCTCGCGCTGCGATACGAACTGCCCGCCGGCCCGGTGCCGCGTCAACAGTGTCTCGGGCGTCAGCGACCAACCATGTCTGTACTGAAGATAGCCCACGGCGGCGGTCAGGAGGGCCGCCATGCCGAGCGGCAGCGCCGGGCGCAAGCCGTGCCAGCCCCAGCCGCCGCGCGGCAATTCGGCCGCGATCCAGCGGCCCAGCCCCCCGGACGCGATGAGCACCAATCCGGGCACGACCAAGATGTAGTAGTGCTGCCAGAACATGCCGGGCAGCAAGACCTCGGCGAACGATGCCATCGTCCAGGCGACGACCAGCGGCAGGGCGCCGTGCTCGCGACGAACGGCCCAGGACGCGAGCGCCACGCCGTCCATCGCCAGCAGAGGCGCGAGGCCTTTACCCCACCAGCCGACGCCTTCGTTCCCGGTGATCAGCAGTATCAGCCGCGCGGCGCCGCTGGCGTGGGCGGCGTCGGCCGCCAAGGCGGGACCGTAAACGAAGACGGCGTCCAGGAATTCCCGTGCGACTCCCTGCGCGGCGCAGAGGGCGAGGCACGCCGCCCACGGCAGCGCGCAGCCGGCGACAAACGCCGCCGCGCGCCGGCCCCACACGCGGAGCCTATCGCCGCGCACCGCCCGCCGCGCGTCGAGCGCCAGCAGGGCCAGGACGACCAGCGCGTGCGGCGCAACCACCTGCTTGACGGTCGCGGCCGCTCCCAGCGCGAGCCCTGCCGCCGCCGGCCACCCGGACCCGCGGCTCCCGCGGGCGCACGCCGTGGCGACGAGCGACAGCGCCAGAAAGAAGTTCATGAACACTTCCAGGTTCGATGTTTCGCTCGCCGTGAAGGGATCGCCAGACACGAGCGCATAGACGAGCGCAGCGAGCACCGCGGAGACGGGCCCGAACCAGCGCCAGGCGAACCACCACAAGAGCGCGAGCGTGCCCAGCACGAAGGGGAGGCTCACCAGGCGAATCGCCGCCTCCTGGTAGCCACCGATGGCGATGCCGGCCGCGAAAATCAGGTAGGTGCCCGGGGGCTTGTTCTCGAAAACGTCCGCGTAGAGGCGGTCGCCCGCCAGCCAGCGGTGCGCCATGTAGGCGTACGCCGCCTCGTCACAATCCAGCGGTTCGCTGACCGTGTGCCAGCGCAGCGCGACGACAAGGGCGGCCGAGACGACCAGCGATCCCCAGCACCAGCGCCGCTGCCACGGCGTCGCTGGCTCAGCGCCCGGCGCCGCACGCGAAGCGCTGGGCTCGGATGCGGCGCTGCGCAAACCGCCCGCCTGGTTGGTGATGGTTTGGTCCATAGACCGTTCTATAATGGGGATGCGCGGCCGGCCGGGGCAACCCGACATTTCTCCTGGCACCACGGAAGCGGTGACTCGTTGCACCCCGAACCCCCAAGACGTCGGAACTCGGGTACTCGCCTTTTTGCACGGACTTGTTCGTGAAGGACAACGGCCCAGACGCGTCACCTTCGGGGCCCCACGCCGGTGCGAGCCGGAGCGTGGCAGTCCGGGCGTGGGGCATTGCGGCAGTTTATCTGGTGGTCACCGCGCTGGCGGCGATCGTCCCGCGGCACAGCGGGAACGTGTTCTCGCGCTACATGACGGCCGAGTCGATCGTCGAGCGCGGGACGCTGGCTGTCGAGGACTCCCCGCTGCTTGACCGGAGTGGCAGCCCCGACCTGGTCAAGTTCCGCGGGCACCTGTACTCGGACAAGCCGCCGGTGCTCTCGGCCATGGCGGCCGTGGTTTATGCGCCGCTCGCCTGGTGCGGGGTTCGATTCGCCGGCCCCCCGACCGATTTCGTGCTCGCCAACTGGGTGCTCGTCGTGGCGCTGGTCGCCATCCCATCTGCGCTGGGGTTGGTCGCGTTCCGCCGGCTGCTGGCGCGCGTCGAGATTCCCGGCTGGCAGGCGGATGTTGTGACGGCGCTCGCCGGCTTCGGCTCGCTATGGTTCACGTACGGGGTGACCTTTAACAACCACAGCGTCGCCGCCGGGTTGCTGACCGGGGCGTTCGCGGCGGCGTGTGCGAGCCTCGGCGCGGGCCGGGAACCGGGTCAAGCGGGCGAGCCGGAGCGGGGCCGAGCCGGGGCGGCCGCCTGGGTCGGGCTGCTCGCCGGCACCGCGGCCGTGATCGATCTGCCGGCCGGCGCTGCGACCCTGGCGGCACTGGCGCTGTGGTTCGCTGCCGTGCGCGGCCCGGTCGGTGCGGGCCGGATGCTGCTCGGGGCGGCCCCCGCGCTGGCCGTCCATGTTGTGCTCCAGTCGTTCGTCACCGGATCGCCGCTCCCCGCCGAGGTGTATCCGGGGGCGTTCGATTACGCCGGATCGTACTGGGTGATGCATCCCCCGCCCCGAGTGCCGCGCGGCGCGTTCCTGATCGAGATGCTGCTGGGGCCGCAAGGCTGGCTGACGGTGACGCCGCTGGTTTTGTACGGCCTGGTGGGGCTGGCGCTCGCCGCCGCGCGGCGGCGCGATCCGTTCCACGCGGCGGCGCTCGTGGTGGGCGGGATCACGCTGACGCTGCTCGTCTATTACGCGTGGGGGGTGCGGCGCACCGACATCGCGGGTTCGTCGTTCGGCACGCGGCACCTGCTCACGGTCACGCCGCTGGTCTTCTTCTTCGCCGCGGTGGCGCTGGCTCGTCTGCGCGGCTTCTACAGCTGGTTGTTGTTCGGTCTACTGGCCATCGTATCGGTTGTCTACGCCTTCGAAGGCATGCGCGATCCGTGGAGCCGCGTCGAGGAGCGCCGCGCGCGCGGCGACGCGCCTGCGCTCGAGTTCTTGCAGCGATTCGTGGTGTATCCGCGGAGCAGCTACGAGCGGTGACGCAATGAACCGGGACGAATACGAGATCATGGCGCGGGTCGAGC
>JBGPMX010000405.1:0-5147 GCA_041487215.1 Planctomycetia bacterium
AGCGACGATCGTGCACGCGATCTTGGTCGCCACGGCGCTGGCCGCCGTGTTGCATGCCCGCGCGCTCGCCGATCCCCCCGCGCCCTCCGCTTCCGAACGGGATGATCCCTGGTCCGAGTTCCCGCGTGCCGACCGCAGCGTGGCGGAGCCGGTGCTCTTCCTGTCGACGTGGGATCAGAAGCCGCAGGACCAGCCGACCTTCTTACGTCCGCCTCCGGCGCCGGGCGAGCCGTCCGCCGAGCCGGTCGAGGCGCCCGGCCGCCCCGAACCGCCCCTGCGCACGCCGCTCGAGCCGCCTGCGGGGTTCACCGGCCTGTCCAGCGTGCTGCCCAGTGAGGCGCAGCAGACCGACGACTTCGTGCCGGTCGAGGACCGCTGGCGCCTGGGGCTGCCCGCCTGGGATCGCTACGGCAAGGGGCATCCGTGGCTGGACGACTACCCCTACGTCGAGGGGCACTGGTGGGACCCGTACAACCAGAATGTGCTCAAGGGAGATTACCCCCTCTTCGGCCAGCACACCTTTCTGAACTTCACCGGCACGATCCAGTCTCTCTCCGAATACCGCCAGGTGCCGACGCCGACCACGCCGTTCGAGAGCACGCACCGCGCGGGCGAGACGGAGTTCTTCGGCAACCCGAACCAGTTCTTCTTCACCCAGTTCTACCGGCTCTCGTTCGACCTGAACCACGGCGACGCGGCCTTCAAGCCGACCGACTGGCGCATCAAGGTCACGCCCGTCTTCAACTTCAACTACCTGGACGTCGAGGAGCTGGCGATCGTGAATCCGGACGTGCGCGACGGCACGACACGGAACCGGGGCGACTTCGCGCTGGAGGAGTGGTTCGTCGAGAGCAAGCTGGCCGACCTCAGCCCCGACTATGACTTTCTGTCCGTGCGCGCCGGCTCGCAGCCCGTCACCAGCGATTTCCGCGGCTTCATCTTCAGCGACGTGAACCGCGGCGTGCGGCTGTTCGGCACGCGTCTCTCCAATCGCGACCAGTTCAACCTGGTCTATTTCGATCAGGCGGAGAAGGACACGAACAGCGACCTAAACACGTTCGAGGACCGGCACCAGAACGTGCTCATTGCCAACTACTACCGGCAAGATTTCATCTGGCCGGGGTACACGGCGCAGCTCAGCGTGCACTACAACCACGATAACCCGAGCTTCCACTTCGACAAGAACGACTTCCTGGTGCGGCCCGATCCGGCCGGCATTTTCCAGCCGCACGAGATCAACGTGGCGTACCTGGGCTGGGCGGGGGACGGGCACATCGGGCGGACGAACGTGGACCACGCGTTCTACTGGGCGCTGGGGCGCGACAACCTCAACCCGCTGGCCGGCAAGGACGTGCAGATCAACGCCCAGATGGCCGCCGTCGAGCTGTCGTACGATCGCGATTGGATTCGCTTCCGCAGTTCGATCTTCTGGTCCTCGGGGGACGACGACATCCACGATCACCAGGCGACGGGGTTCGACTCGATCTTCGATAACCCGAACTTTGCGGGGGGGGAATTCAGCTACTGGCAGCGTCAGGCCATCAAGCTCTTCGGCGTGAACCTGGTGAACCGCCAGAGCCTGGTGCCGGATCTCCGCTCGAGCAAGACCGAGGGGCAGTCCAACTTCGTGAACCCCGGCCTTTACCTGCTCAACTTCGGCATGGACATGGACGTCACCCCCAAGCTCCGCCTGATCAGCAACGTGAACTTCCTTTGGTTCCAGGAGACGGACGTGCTGGAGCAGTTCGTGTTTGAGAACAACATCGGGCGGCGCATCGGCACGGACCTGAGCCTGGGCATGGAGTACCGCCCGTTCCTGAACAACAACGTGATCTTCACCGCCGGGGTCTCGGGGCTCATCCCGGGGAGCGGCTTCGACGACCTCTACCGCACCATCCGTGACGATTCCGATGCGCTCGCCGCCGGGTTCATGGAGCTTATCTTGACGTTTTAGCCGGATCGGTTTACCCTCCGCCGCTTTTTAAGCCACGAAGCCACCGACCGCACCTGAGGATATTCGCAAAGCCATTGCGCCGGGACCTGCCACGTAGGACGTGCAACCCGGAAGGCAGGCACCGCCACCCCACCGACATGGAGGTCGGGACGACCCATGGCGCCGAGCGATCGCACGGGACGGCTGTATTTCGCAACCGTCTGGCTCCCTGCGCTGGCCTTCGCGGCCGTGGTGTTGCTCGCCGCGGCCGGGCTCTCTGGCCTCGTGCTGGGGGGCAACGCCCCGGCGGCAGGGCAGGCCGGTGACCGCGCGGCGAACGGCAACGGCGTGCTGCGCGCGCAGACCGCCGCCGAGGCGGCAGAGAAGAGCGCCGGCTGCGTGCAGTGCCACCAGAACGTCACGGACATGCACGCGCTGGAGACCGTGCGGCTGGGCTGCACCGACTGCCACGGCGGCGACGCCGCCGCCGCCACCAAGGAGCTCGCCCACGTCTCCGCGCGCTTCCCGGACGCCTGGCCGAGCGCCGCCAACCCGATCCGCTCGTACACGCTGCTCAACCACGAGTCCCCCGAGTTCGTGCGGTTCGTCAACCCCGGCGACCTGCGGGTGGCGCACGAGAGCTGCGGCGGCTGCCACGCACAGGAAGTGCTCCAGGTGCGGAAGAGCATGATGACGCACGGCGCCATGCTCTGGAGTGCCGCGCTTTACAACAACGGGGCGTTCCCCGAGAAGTGGGCGCACTATGGCGAGAGCTACAGCCCGGACGGGGCGCCGCAGCGCGTGCAGACCGTCCCGCCACCGGCGGCCGACGACACCGCACGCAAGGGGATTGTGCCGTACCTGGACCCGCTGCTGCGCTTCGAAGTGAGCCAGCCGGCCAACATCCTGCGCATCTTCGAACGGGGTGGCCGCTTCCGCCCCGAGACTGGCATCCCCGAACGGCTCGAGGAATCCGGCCGGCCGCGCGCGCGGCTGAGCAACCGCGGCATCGGCAGCGAGAACCGCACCGACCCGGTCTGGATCAGCCTGGCCAAGACCCGCCTGCTCGACCCGACGCTGAACTTCCTGGGCACGAACGACCACCCCGGCGACTACCGCTCGAGTGGCTGCACCGCTTGCCACGTGGTGTACGCCAACGACCGCAGTCGCGTGCACGCCGGGCCTTACGCCGAGCGGTACCCGACCAACCGTGGCCTCAGCTTCTCCGCCGACCCGACGATCCCGCGCGACGAACCGGGGCACCCCGCGGCGCACAAGTTCACGCTCTCCATCCCGACCAGCCAGTGCCTGGTCTGCCACATGCACCCCGGCACGAACGTCCTGAACAGCTACCTGGGCTTCATGTGGTGGGACGAGGAGACCGACGGCGAGCTGATGTACCCGCCGGACCAGAAGTATCCGAGCTCCGAGGAGGCCGCGCGCGCCCAGATGTCGAACCCGGACGAGGCCTCGCTGCGCGGCAACTGGTCGGACCCCGAGTTCCTGGCGCGGGTGTCCGAGCTGAACCCGGGGCTCAAGCACACGCAGTTCGCCGACTTCCATGGGCATGGCTGGGTCTTCCGCGCGGTGTTCAAGCAGGACCGCACGGGGAACCTGCTGGATCACTTCGGGCAGCCGGTTCCCGAGGTCACCAGCGCGAAGCTTGCCGAAGCCATGACGCCCGCGACGCATGAGGAGTACCTGCAAGGCAAGAACTACCAGCCGGGGGTCCCGGTGCACATGCTGGACATCCACCTCGAGCGGGGCATGCACTGCATCGACTGCCACTTCAACCAGGACAACCATGGCAACACGAAGCTGTACGGCGAAGTGCGCGCCGCGATCGAGATCACCTGCATCGACTGCCATGGCACGGTCACGGAGCGGGCGAGCTTGCGCACTTCGGGGCCGGCCGCGCCCGCCGCCGGGCCGAACCACCCGCAAGCCGGCACCGATCTGTCACTGCTGCGCACGCCGTTCGGCAAGCGTCGGTTCGAGCGCCGTGGTGGCAAGCTGTACCAGAACTCCATGGTCGAAGCGGGGCTGACCTGGGAGGTCGTGCAGACGCTCGACACGATTACACCGGCGAGCGCGCACTACAACGAGCGGTCGGCGCTGGCCAAGACGGTGCGGCGGGGCCGCGGCGGCGACACGGTCGTCTGGGGCGGCAAATTCGGCGACGGCACGGCGCTCGCGCACACCAACCAGAACATGAGCTGCATCGCCTGCCACTCGTCGTGGAATCCCAGCTGCTTTGGCTGCCACCTGCCGCAGAAGGCGAACAAGAAAATGCCGGCCTTGCATTTTGACGGCGACGTGTCGCGCAACCTGGTGTCCTACAACTTCCAGACCTTGCGTGACGACGTGTACATGCTGGCGCACGACGGCGACGTGACGGGCAACCGCATTGGGCCCGCGCGATCGTCCTGCGCGGTCCACGTCGGTTCGTACAACCAGAACCGCGAATCCATCTACGTGCAGCAGCAGACCATCTCGGCCGAGGGGCTGAGCGGCATCGCGTTCTCGAGCAACGTGCCGCACACGGTGCGGGCGCGCGGCGAGACCAAGCTCTGCACGGATTGCCACATCTCGAAGAACGACGACAACAACGCGATCATGGCGCAGTTGCTCATGCAGGGCACGAACTACGTGAACTTCATGGGCCGCTACTGCTGGGTCGCCTCGGGCGAGCACGGCCTGAACGCGGTGGTGGTCACGGAGCGCGACGAGCCGCAGGCGGTCCTGGGCAGCTACCTGCACCGACTGGCGTTCCCCGACTTCTACCGGCGGCACGTCGAGCGTGGCGGGGTGCTCGAGCACGCCCACGAGCACCCGGGCAAGGACATCAGCGACAACGTGTTACACCCGCTGCGCAAGACCGAGGTGCTGGGGGTGCAGGCGCGGGGCGAGTACCTTTACGCGGCCTGCGGGGCAGGGGGGCTGCGCGTCTTCGACATCGCGTTCATCGACGACAAGGCGTTCGCCGAGCGCATCACGACCGCTCCGGTCTCGCCGCTCGGCCAGCGCTTCTACGTCCCCACGCGCTACGCCACGGCGGTCGCCGCTCCCAGCACGCTCGCGGCGGACCCCACCCGGACGCACCGCCCGCAGAACCGCGAGCAAGCGGTGCCCGCGCTCTACGCCTACCTCTACGTGACCGATCGCTACGAGGGGCTGGTGCTGGTCGGCGCCGCCACCCTGCTCGACGGCAACC
>JBGPMX010000406.1:0-5136 GCA_041487215.1 Planctomycetia bacterium
ATTCGTTCAGCTTCACGGCGGCCCGTGTCGCACCCGCCTGCGTTTTCGCGCTGACTGTTTTTCTTGTGGCGCGCTCCCTGAGCCGTCGCCACGGGTTCGCGGCGGGGGCCGTGGCCGGCGGGGCGCTCTTGCTCATGCCGCGCTCGTTCGCGCACGCCCACTTTGCGGCCCTCGACACTTTCATGAGCTGCGCATACCTGATGGGCGTGCTCTCCGCCGCCTGGATGATGCAAGGACCGCGTACCTGGCTACGCGCCCCGCTGGCCGGGCTCCTGCTCGCCGTCGCCCTGCTCACGAAGTTGCACGGCGTCTTCCTGGTGCCGCTCGTCGGCTTCTGGCTGCTCGCCTTCTACCGCTTGCGCGGCGTCGTCCCACTCCTCATCTGGGGTGGCACCGGGCTGGCCGGTTTCTTTGCCGGGTGGCCGTGGCTCTGGGACGATCTCCGTGCCTTCGGGCGGCTGGTTCGGGCGGGAGGGCTGTTCCGGCCGACCATCGTGGCGGACTTGCCCTACGCCTTCTCACGCCTCACGACGTTCCTCGGCACCAGCGTGGATCGCGAGTCGATATCGGTGTGGTACTTCGGCGACAGCTATCCCGACACGGATGTCCCCTGGCACTTCCCCTGGTTGCTGTTCGCGGTGACGGTTCCAATCGGCTTGCACTTGCTCGCGCTGGGCGGGCTCGGCCGGGGGATGCGGCGCGGAAGTGAGCGCGCTCGGGACGTGCTGCTGATTGCCGCGGTCCTGCTGCCGCTCGTTGTCTTCAGCTTGCCTCGCGTCCCCGTGTACGACGGCACCCGCATGTTTCTCATGGTTTTTCCGGTCTGGGCGATGTGGGCGGGCAGGGGGGGCGGCGGCCTGTTCGATTGGCTGTCGCCGCGATACGGCGTGCGCGCGGCCGCCACGGCCGTCACGGCGCTCGTTCTGCTGCAGGGCTATGGGTTGCTGCACTACCATCCATTTCAGCTCAGCTACTACAATGCAGCGCTCAGCGACGTGGTGCTCCGGCCGCTCGCCACGATCCGCGGCCGCACGGGGAATGAGCACGTTGCCTGGGCGGTGAGTGGGCTGCGTGGAGCCGAGCGGCTGGGGCTCGAGGTGACTTACTGGGGGGACACGGTCGGTCCGGAGCTCATCCGCCGTTGGTCCGACGCGGCGGGGGACGGGGCCTGCGCAGTGATCGCGCCGACACTGTACGCCGGTCATGAACTGGTTTACGAGACGGAGATCATGGCGCGCCGCGGCCAGCACTTTGCCGCTTCGCCGGCGTCCCACTGCGGCTATCTCATCGTGTACAACCGCCGCGCCTACCTCGGCCACGAGCTGCTCGAAGTTATTGAGCAGCGCACGCCGATCGCGGCGGAGTCGCGCGACGGCGTCTGGCTCAGCGGTGCGTACGCCGTGCCGGCCGCCGGCCTCGACCGGGGGGCCGCGGCTCTCCCTTATTGATGAGGCTCAGCTCATGAACGACGCGCTCAGCCACTTTGATGATTCGGGTGCCAGCCGCATGGTCGACACCAGCGAAAAGCCGGTGAGTTTGCGCGTGGCGCGCGCGAGTGCGCGGCTGGAGATGAAGCCCGAGACGCTGCGCCTGATCCGTGATCGGCGGATCGCGAAGGGAGACGTCTTCGAGGTGGCCCGGCTGGCGGGCATCATGGCGGCGAAGCGGACCAGCGACCTCATCCCGCTCTGCCACCCGCTGGCGCTCGCCAGCGTCTCGATCGATTTCACGGTCGATCAGGAAACGTGCGTGCGGGTGAGCGCGACGGTCAAGGTGCACGCGCGCACCGGCGTGGAGATGGAAGCGCTCACGGCAGCGGCGGTGGCGGCACTGACGATCTACGACATGGTGAAGGCGGTCGATCGCTCCCTGGTGCTGGCAGACGTCCGCCTCGAGGAGAAGAGCGGGGGGGTGCACGGCGACTGGCGGCGCGACGACGCCGCCGATTCTTGACAACCCGGTTGCCGGTTGATACGGTCCAAGCCGGCAACCTCTTTTCATCGGCTGGCCACGGCGCTCCCAGGAAAGCGCAGCATTGGTGGGCCCGAACTCAAACGAGGAGAACGCACGCGATGAAGCAGCCACCAGTCCTGGGGGGGGATACGCCGCACACCGAAACGCAGAACCGTCTTGCCGTTTTCTACCAGCCGATCGCCGAAGAACTCTCCCGTGTGGACGAGGTGCTGCGCCGCGAGCTGCGCAGCCGCTACTCGTTCGTCAACTCGCTGGTCGAGCACGTGGGGAGCTACCGCGGCAAGCGGCTGCGCCCGGCGCTCGTCCTGCTCACGGCGCGCAGCGTGGGCGAACTGCGCGAGGACCACGTGGTTCTGGCGGCCGTGGTGGAGATGATCCATACGGCCACGCTGGTGCACGACGACGTGCTCGATCAGGCCCTGGTGCGGCGCCACAAGGCGACCGTGAACGCGGAATGGGGCAACGAGTCCAGCGTGCTGCTGGGGGATTACCTGTTCACGCACGCCTTCCACCTGGCGGCCAGCCTGGGCAGCACGCTGGCGTGCCGGCTCATCGGGCAGGCCACCAACACGGTCTGCGAGGGGGAGCTGCACCAGATCTACGAGTCCGGCAACCTGGACCTCGACGAGCGGGATTACCTGGACATCATCGCCGGCAAGACCGCCGAGCTCTGCGCCGTCTGCTGCCGGCTGGGCGCGCACTACGCCGGCGCCCCCCCTGCGCTCGAGGACGGCATGGTGCGCTACGGCCAGAACCTGGGCATGGCGTTCCAGATTGCCGACGACCTGCTCGACCTTCAGGGCGAGGAGCGCAGCACGGGCAAGTCGTTGGGCAGCGACGCCGATCAGCAGAAGCTCACGCTGCCGCTCATCCGGGTGTTGCGGCAGGGGTCGAGCGCGGTCGTGCGCAACGTGCAGCGCATCCTCGCCGGCGCGGGCAATCACAAGCGGCAACAACTGCTGCCGATCCTCGAGGAGTCCGACGCGTTCGAGTACGCCCGGCAGCAGGCCGAGCGCTACGCGGCGGCCGCCTGCGCCGAGCTCGACGAGGTTCCCGATTCGGATGCGAAGGAAATCCTTCTCAAGCTCACCCGGTTCGTCACACGCCGTTCGGCGTAGGCGCCCGGCGCCGGGGCGCAGGTCGGATGGTACGGGTTGGTTGCGACGCGAGCCCCCATCATGCGCGAGATGACGCGCGAAGAGATCCGCCGCCGGCGTTCCGACCGCGGGCTCACGGTGCTCAACGTGCTGCCCGCGTCGGCCTTCGCCCAGGCACACATCCCGGGTTCGCTCAGCCTGCCGCTCGAAGATATCCCGCTCCGCGTTCCCGAGGTCCTGCCCGACCGCGCCGCGGAAATCGTTGTCCACTGCGGCGGCCCCGACTGACCGCGCGGCGCGCAGGCGGTCCGCCTGCTCGAGCAGCTGGGATACTCGAACGTGAGCGAGTACGTCGGCGGCATGAAGGATTGGTACGCGCACAACGAGCCGGTCGAGCGGTCCGGCCCGGACGGCGCGGCTCGCCCGCTCTCGGCCCAGGCCGCGGCCCGGCCGGACCGCCGCGCGCTCGGCGACCGCCTGAGGCTCGCGGACTTCTTCGAACGGCTGGCGAGCTGGTCGTTCGGCGCGCTGTTCGCCCTCTGGCTGGCGATGGTCAGCGGCTTCGGTTGCGCTTACTGGCTGGCTGGCGCGTGGCGTCCCAGCCTGCTCGAGGCGGGTGTTCCGGTTACGCCGACACTGCGTGGGCTCACGCGGGCGATCTACTTCAGTTTCGTCACGGCCACGTCTGTCGGTTTCGGCGACGTCGTGCCCACTGGCCCGGTGCGGGTGCTGGCCATTGCCGAAGCGGTTGCCGGGCTCTTGCTGTTCGGCTGCGTGATCTCGAAGCTCGTGTCGCGCCGGCAGGAGATGCTGGTCGAGGAGACGCACCGCATCGCGTTCGAGGACCGGCTGGGGCGGGTACAGATGAACCTGCACATGATCATCCTCGAGTTCGAGCGGATCGCGAGCGCGGCCCGTGAAGACGGCTTCGCCGCGGAACGCGTGCTGCCGGCCGTCGAGAGTTCGGCCATGGTGTTTGCGGGGCAGCTGCGGACGATTCATGATCTGCTGTTCCGGCCGCAGCAGCTGCCGGACGAAGAGGTGCTGGAGGCGATTCTGGCGGCGCTGAGCGGCGCGCTGGCCCGGCTTGCCGGAGTGCTTCGGGTGGTATCGCCCGACGGGCGGCAGCCGCCGCTGCTCCGGAGCACGCTGGAACGCGTGCGTCGCCTGGCCAGCGAGATCTGCGGCGACTGCGTGCCGCGCGAGCATGCCGAGCACCTCAGGGACTGGATGGACCGGATCCAGCAGGCCGCTCGGGACTTCTGACGCCGGGCGCGATCTGTTCCCGCGTGCTCTCCGCCAGGCGCCCATACCGGCGGAAATCGACCCGATTTCGCCAATCAGACCCGGTCGAACCACTCCAGGCCGTGCGGCAGCTCGACGGACGCGTACTCGATGTGCACGACGCGCCGGTGCGCCGCCGCCTCGGCAGCAGACGACGCGTGCAGCAAGAGCGGGTGCATCACCAGCAGCCCGCCGCGAGGCACGGGGCAAGCCTGCTGCGGCATGGAGCGCCAGGTGGCGAGCCCTGCCGAGTCGAGCTTGCCGTGCCGATGTGAGCCCGGGAGGACCCGCAGCGGACCGTTCTGGGGACCGCAATCGTCCAGGTGCACGCGTACCGCAACCATTCGCTCGAGCACCGCGTCGGGGGGCTGCACGTGCACCACGCCCTCTTTGACCGACCACGGCCCGTAGGCTGGGGTGTCGACACGCGCGCGCAGGGCGATGGTGACGTCTTGGTGCCAGGCCACCTTCCAGTTTGCCGCCGCGGTTTTGTCGAAGAGTAGCGCGCGGACGGCGAAGCAGCCCGGGCCGAGAATTGTTTCCGCCGCGTCTCGGACGGCCGGTGCGCGAGCCAGCGCCCGCACCGCCGGCACGTCACGCAGCAGGTGCCGGGCACCCCCGCGAACCGCCGCCACGCGCGCGGCCCCGTCCAGCTCCGAGAGCAGTGCGTCAATGTCGCGCGCTGCGACGGCGTCGCGCAGCACAGCGTACCCATCACGCTCCACGGCGTCCGCGATGGTGCCGCTGGCGCGTTCAATTCCCATCCCAGTTCATCCATGTG
>JBGPMX010000407.1:0-5122 GCA_041487215.1 Planctomycetia bacterium
CCCAGCACGGCAGCCAACGCCCCATGGAACGCCGCATCGTCGGTCTCTCCGGCCAGATCGGCAAGCGCGGCCAGTTCGCTGGCCGGCAGCAGAACCCCGAAGCTATGCAGGCTGGTCTCGAGCTGCTCCGCGGCCACGAGCCGCAGCGGCGGGGGGGCGGTGCCGTCGAGCGCGAGCGCGGCGAGGGCCCCCTGCGCGCGAGGACTCGGCAGCCGTGCCGCCGCCGCCATGGCGTGCGGCCCGAGCTCCGCGTCGCCGAGCACGCCGAGCAAGGCCGGCTCCGCCACGCGCACGTCCATGCCCCGAATTTCGCCCCGTGCGATCCGCTCGAGCCACAGCGCCGAGAGCCGCGCTCCCTGCACGCGCTCGGCGGCCGTCAGCGGCATCGATCCCCACGTCGCCAGCCATGGGTCAAGCTGAACCTTCAGCATCTCGGGAGTTTCCGGCCGCACGAAGAACTTCACGCGCGGGTAACGTGCGGCCAGCCGGCTCACCCGGTTCACCAGCGACGCGTCCCCGGTCACGGCGATCGGCGTACCCGCCGTGCGCGGATCCGCCCGGAAGTTGGCCAGTGCGGTCGAGAGCGTGGGGTCCTGGATGTTCGGGTCCATGAAGACCAGCTCGTAGCCCGCGGATTCCGCGACCAGTCCGAACCCCTCCCGCGCACCGGTAAGCGCGCGCGCCTCGTAACCGGCCCCCTCCAGCAGTGCGGCCAGCGCACCGGCGCGCGTCGTGTCGTAGTCGATGACCAGGGCCTGCGGCTTCGCGTCCGTGCTCAAGGCCCGCGCAAGGATCGGCACCACCAGGCTGGTGCCGGGGTACGGCTGCTGCGGACGGATGCGGAGGATGGCGTCGGCGGCGGCCAGCTGGACGCGGCGGTCCGGTGTGGTCAGCGCCCGCGCGAGCGGCGAAGCACGACCGGGCTCGGAGGCCAGCGCCCGCGTGTTCCCCGTTGCGCCGATCGCGCGCAGCGCCCCCAGCGCCACCGCCGGGCGATTCTCATCGAGCGCATGCACGAGCACGGCCGTCAGGAGCTCGGGACCCGCCATGAGCGCCGCCGAGAAAGCGCGGCCCGGTCCCGCGGGCAGCGGCTGGTCGATCCCCGCGCGCTGCGACGCCTGCTCAAGCGCCAGGCTGACCAGCAGGATCTGTGCTCGCTCGTCCCCCGGCGCCAGCGTCAACGCCTGGCTCGCATGCCTGACCCCGAAGTACTCTTCAGCGTAGCTGGGGCTGACCTCCTGGGCGCGCAGCCCCTCGCGCGGCCCCCAGCGCCAAAGCCGCACGATCCCTGAGGCCGAAGGATGAAGATCCACCCGGTGCTCGTAGTAGCGCCGCGCCTGGGCTACGAGCGCGTCGGCCGCCGACGGGAGATCGGTATAGTCGCGCTCGGTGATCTGCTCGACTGCGCCGCGGGCACGCGCACGCACCGCGTCGGGCAGGCCAGGCGCCTCGGCCACGTAGCGCAGGTGCGGCACCGTGTCACGCGTGCCGATCGCGCCCAGCACCCAGACAATGTTGCCGAGCTGGGCGTGGTTGTCGCTGTCCAGCGCGGCGACCAGCGGCGGCACCGCCGATGTGTCCAGCCGCGCCATCGCCTGGAGAATCGCTCCATGCTGCTCGGCGAGCGATGGGCTCTGGAGCGCCGCAAGCAAGTACGGCACCGCATCGGCTCCCGCCGCGCGCAGCTGCGCGAGGCCATACGCCCGGTGCTCGGCGGAGCGCTTGAGATACCCGATGAACTTCGCGATGCGCTCCGGATCTCGGGCGCGTGCCTGGGCCACCTGGTCGGCACGCCGGATCAACTCGGCAGTCGGTTCAAGCAGGTCCGGAGTGGCGGCCAGTTTAGGGAAGAACGCCGCGCCATCCCGTTCGCGGATCTGCAGAAGCAGATCGGCGGGCAGGTCGGACGCCAGCAAGCGCTTGAGATACCCCAGGGCGTCGTCGCGGCGGCCCACGTTGACCGAGAACTTCACCGCATCCCACAGCTCAGCCGGGCTCTCCGGAGCCTTGGTGAGCCGAAGCGGGGCGGACGCCGGTTCTTCCGCTTCCGGGCGAACTTGAGCTGCGGCCAGCGATCCGAACCAGAGGGCCAGAACGCCGAGCGCGCGAGCAGCAAGGATCTTCATGGAAGACGATCGCTCCAGCTTCCAAGGGGCCGATCAGATATGTCCGCGGAGACAAACCAATATACCACCGCTCGGCGGGGTCAATCTACCCGCCGGTCCCCTACCAAAAATTCAGGTACTGGGTCAGTTTGAGGAACGACCCCCCCCTTAGCAAGGGGGGGTATCAGCCAAACTGACCCAGTACCAAAATTCACTAGATCCCTGGGAGAATTCCGATTACGATACAAGGTGGATAAATGAGCCCTTATTTGAGCCCGTTTGTCTCCAGCCTGTAGCCACGCCCCCTGCTCGCCTACCCGCAACGAGGCGCCCGTTGCCTCGTGTCTTCGGAGGTCCTACCGATGCTCGGGTTCTTCAACGGTTGCGACAAAAACTGCGAAGGCGCCACACGCCGCGAGTTCTTGCGCGTCGGCGCGGTCGGCGCGTTCGGTTTAAGCCTGCCGGCGCTCCTGCGGCAACAGGCCCTGGGCGCAGTGGACCCCCAAAAAGACAACATCAGTTGCATCCTGATGTGGATGCAGGGGGGGCCCAGCCACATCGATACCATGGATCCCAAGCCGGACGCGCCGGCCGAGATCCGCGGTGAGTTCAAGGCGATCTCAACGAACGTGCCCGACGTCCGGCTGAGCGAACACCTTCCGCGGCTCGCCCAAGAACTCGATAAGTTCTCGATTCTCCGCTCGCTGACCTCGCCCGATTCGAGCCATGGCACCGCCGACCACTTCATGATGTCCGGTTTCCGGTTCAGCCCCGCGGTCACCTACCCGTGCTACGGGTCCGTGATCGCGAAGGAGCGCGGTTATCGCAACGGGATGCCGCCGTTCGTGCAGCTCGGCACGCACGTGGATCGCCGTTTCAACGGCGGCCTGGCCGGCTACATCGGCGCGGTGTATAACCCGTTCGAGATCGGCGGCGACCCGAGCGCCAAGGACTTCCGTGTACAGGGGCTGTCGCTGGCCAACGGCATCGATCTGGGCCGGGTCGGGCGCCGCGTGAGCATGCTCGAGTCCGTGAACCATTGGCAGCGCAAGCTCGAGGAGTCCTCGGGCGTGATCGACACCATGGACAAGTACCAGCAACTGGCCTACAGCCTGATCACTTCCGAGCGTGCCAAGAACGCGTTCGATCTTTCCCAGGAGGACCAGAAGCTGCGCGACGACTACGGCACCAATTCGCTCGGCCAGTCCTGCTTGCTGGCGCGGCGGCTGGTTGAAGCCGGCGTGCGGTTTGTCACCGTCACGGACGGCGGCTGGGACACGCACCAGAACAACTTCACCAGCTTGAAGACGCGGCTGCTGCCGCGGCTGGATCAGGCCTATGCCGCGCTGCTCAAGGACCTTTCCGACCGCGGGCTGCTCGAGAGCACGCTGGTCGTCTGGATGGGCGACTTCGGGCGCACGCCGAAGATCAATCCCGCCGCCGGGCGCGATCACTGGGGCCAGTCCACGGCGGTCTGCATGGGAGGCGGCGGGCTCAAGACTGGCGTGGTCGTGGGATCCAGCAACGAGTACGCGGAAGCTCCCAAGGACGCACCCATCTTCGTGCCCGATGTCGCGGCGACGATCTACCACGCCCTGGGCATCGACCCGGAGACCTATTTCACGACGCCCGACGGGCGGCCGATCAAGGTGAACTACGACGGCAGGCTGATCCCGGAGCTGGTCTGAGCACTCCCCGGACCGAAGTTGTCCCGCGCTAGCACGGATGATTCATGGATCGCCGGGGTCCGTCGCACGCTGCCCCCAAGGAGTGGCCGACCATGAGTGTGGACGCGACGTTGACCCCGACCGCGCGGATCGGCGAGACGGCCGGTATGATCTGGCGCTACCTGGCGTCGTCCGGACCGAGCAGCCTGACGGCCATGGTTCAAGAGGTGCGTGCTCCCCGCGACCTCATCATGCAGGCGATCGGCTGGCTGGCGCGCGAGGGCAAGATCGAGATCACCGAGTCGGGTCGCACGAAAACGATCACACTCAAGTCGGATCCCTGAGCGAATTTCCCGTCGCGACGACGTCCCCAACCGCGCGCCGGCCAGTGTGCAGCCCATGGCTTCTGCCGCTTTCGAAGACCTGTTCGCCCGAGCACGCCAGGCGCTAGCCGCGGGCAAGAAGACCGAGGCGCGAGCGCTCTACGTTCAGGCGGCGGCCGCCAACCCCGAATCGCCGGACGCGCACGAGGGGCTCGCCACCTGCTGCTTCCTGATCGGTGACCTCGAGCAAGCCGAGCAGCACTTCCAGACCGCGGCCGAGCTCGATCCGCTTCGCGCCCGCGTGTTCATCAACCTGGGCGCGCTCGCCAACCGGCGGGGCCGGATCGACGACGCCATCGCGCAACTGCGCAAAGGGCTCAAGCTCGACCCGCACTGCGCCGAGGGGTTCTACAACCTCGGCATTGCCTACCGCCACAAGGGGCTCCTGGACCTGGCTATCGAGGCGTATCGCGAAGCGACGCGGGTTAACCCGCGTATGGCGGACGCCTACCTTAACCTGGGCAACCTACTGCTCGAGGGGGAGCGGTACCACGAGGCGGTGGCGGCGTACCAGCACGCGCTCGAAGCGCGACCCAGCTTCGCGAAAGCCAGAGCCGGTCTGGAGAACGCGCAGAAGGCGTTGGCCACCGCGCCCGCCACCCAACGCGTCCCGGCAAGCGCGCCGCCCGCCGATCCGGTGGCCGATGCCGCCCCAAGACCCGGCGATGCGTTCGCCGGCGTGCTGGATCGCTCCGCGGCGCTGGACGATCTCGAGGCGGTCTGCACCAAGCACGAGGAGCTCTGCGCCGAGATCGTCCGGGTCATCGAGAAGGAGCTCAACCGCGCGCTGCACGACCTGTCCCGATCGCTCGTCGGCACACCGGCCACGGGGGAGCTGGAGATGCACGTGGACGCGTACGAAAAGGCGCTCGGGAACCTGCGCACGGCGCGGCAGAACATGCTGGCCGGCATGGGAAAGATCCGCGGGCTCGAGCGCCGCTTCGCCGCCGCGGCCGTCGCCGAAGCG
>JBGPMX010000408.1:0-5118 GCA_041487215.1 Planctomycetia bacterium
AGCTCCACGGCGGTCGGCGATTCGATCGACCGGCGCGGGCGCGACGCCGCGGTGGCGACCCCGAGCGCCCGCAGGAATTCGCTCACGCGTGGGAACCGGTCGGTGGGCTCGGGCCGGGTGGCGCGGCCGATCGCCGCCTCGGTCTTTTCCGACACCGGGGGGCTGGCGCCTCGCAGCGACGGCAGCGGCTCGCGCCGCTTGCGCTTGTACATCTCGAGCGGCTCGACACCCGCCCAGGGCACGACGCCGGTCAGCGCCGTGTACAGCGTCACGCCCAGCGCGTACACGTCGCAACGCGCGTCGGCGTGCTTCGCGTCCTTGAACTGCTCGGGCGCCATGTAGGTCATGGTGCCGAGCCCCTTGCCCGCTTGCGTCAGGCCCAGGTCCTGGTCCAGGCGCTTGACGAGCCCCAGGTCGGCCAGCTTCACGCGCCCGTCGCGGGTGATGAGCACGTTTTCCGGCTTCACGTCGCGGTGCACCATGCCCACCGCGTGCGCGGCCTCGAGCGCCTCGCCCACCGCCGCGATGGTCGCGATGGCGTCCGCTTCGGCCAGCCGCCCCCTCCGCGCGATGCGCCGCGCCAGGCTCTCGCCCTCGACGTACTCCATCGCGAAATAGTGCAGGCCGTCCTGCTCGCCCACCGCGATCGCTCGCACCGCGTTGGGATGGTCCAGGCGGGCCGCCGAGCGCGCTTCCTGGTAAAACCGCTCGAGCAGCACCGGGTTCGCCGCCAGGTGGGCCGGAAGCACCTTGAGCGCCACCAGGCGGTCCATGCCCTGCTGGCGGGCCTGGTAAACCGTGCCCATGCCGCCCGCGCCAATGGGCTCACGGATCTCGAAGCCGCCGAGAGTCCGGCCGATCAGATCGATATTGAGTGTTTGAACCAAAATGGAACCCCGGTTGGGCAACGCCCCAGGTTACCCGTCTGCGCAAGGAGCGGCAACGCGGCGAGCAGGATGACCCGGTGGGAACCTACTGATTGTATCGTCGCCAACGGCTCGGATAGAATGACCGGACCCTAACAAGACCCGTCGCGCGGCTCCGGCGCGGCGTCGATCGGTTTTGTTAGTCGTTCGATCGCCGACCCGGGACCCGATCCGCCCGGACATCTCACCAGAGGCTCCCCGCCATGTCGGCCGAGACGACCGTTAACATCCCGGAACGCGCGCACCAGACGGGCATCATCAGCCTGGAACAGCTCCGCGAGTGTTGGGATGAACTCGCCTCGTCCCGGCCGGCCCCCGAGGACGTGTTACGTCTGCTGCAGCGCAAGGGGTACCTCACCCCATACCAGATCGACCGCATCCAGAAGGGGGAGAAGACCGGCTTCTTCTACGGCAGCGCGAAGATCCTCTACAAGATCGCGTCCGGCGGGTTCGCTCGCGTGTACCGCGGCGTGAACACCCAGACGGGCGAATCGGTCGCTGTCAAGGTACTGCGGCAGCGCTGGGCCAGCGACAAGGTCTGCCTCGAGGCATTCTATCATGAGGGCAGGGTCGGGCAGATGCTGCGGCACCCGAACATCGTGCGGATCGACGAGGTCGCCGGCCACGACTCAACACACTACATCACCATGGAGTTCGTCGAGGGGGGGAGCCTGAAGAACCTGCTCGAGATCCGGGGGGGCCGCATCGCGCGGGACGAAGCCATCCGGCTCATGATCGACGCACTCGGCGGCTTCGCCTACGCCTGGGACCAGGGCGTGGCCCACCGCGACATGAAAGTCACGAACCTGCTGGCGTCCACCCAGGGCACCGTCAAGCTGGCCGACTTCGGCCTCGCCTCCGTTCACAAAGACGAGCGTAAGGCCGAGGAGGCGCACGGGCAGCGCACGGTCGAGTACGCGCTCCTGGAGCGAAGCACCGGGGTCGAAAAGGGGGACCGCCGCAGCGACATCTTCTTCCTCGGCGCCGTCTTCTACCAGATGGTCACGGGCAACCCGCCCATCGCCGAGAAGAAGGACCGCATCTCGCGCATGTTGCGCAGCCGCATCGACAACATCCGCCCGGTGCGCGAGGCCTACCCGCTCGCCGATGCGCCGCTCGCCGCCGTCATCGACCGCATGATGGCGCTGGAAGTGAAGCAGCGCTACCAGACGCCGCAGGAGGTGATTGACGCCCTGCGTCTGCTGACCGCGAGCGCGGCGCGCACGCCGGACGGGCGAGCCGCCGCGGCGGACGCGGCACCCGCCGACGAACGTAAGCCGGCCGCACCCCGCGGCGCCACCCGCTCGGTGCTCTTTGTCGAGGCGGACACCGGGCTTCAGGACGCGGTGCGCGAGAAGCTGCACGCCATCGGATACCGCGTGCTCATTACCACCGATCCGCAGCGCGCGATCGAACGTTACCGCGAGCAGCTGCCGAACTGCGTGTTCGTGGACTGCGAAACGACCGGCAAGCGGGGCTTCGAGGCCTTCCTGGAGATGGCCAAGGTCGCCGAGACGCACCGGCATCCCTGGGCCGGCGTGCTGATGCTCACCGCCGAGCAAAGCGGCTGGGGCGAAGAGCTCACGCAGAGCGACAACACGGTGGTGCTCGTCAAGCCGGTGACGCTGCGCCAGGTGCGCGAGCACCTGGTTCGCATGGCGCCCGTGGGAGCGTAGGGCGTGCACGCTGGTACGCTCGCACGCTCGCACCTGCTTCCCCCCGCGCGCTTTGACTTTCCCGTCCCGGCGGATCACAATCGTCGGCTTCTTCGAGGTGCGCGAGCGATGGACGACGCCATCCGCAAGGCCGAGGTGCTGATCGAGGCACTCGGCTACATCCGGAAGTTTCGCGGCCGCCTCACCGTGATCAAGGTGGGGGGGTCGTACATGGACAACGCGGCGGCGCTGCGCGACACGCTCGAGGACATCGTCTTCATGGAGACCGTGGGCATGCGCCCGGTGCTCGTGCACGGCGGCGGCAAGGCGATCACCCGCGCCATGGAGCAATCCGGCATCGCGCCCCGGTTCGTGCAGGGGCGGCGCTACACCGACGAGCGGTCTCTGGAGATCGTCGCGCGGGTACTGGCCGACGAGATCAACCCGTGCATCGTGCGGCAGATCGACGCACTGGGCGGGCGCGCGGCCGGCCTGCACCACCACACCTCCGCCTGCCTGTACGGACGCCCCACATTTCTGCACGACGAGGCCAGCCGGCCCATCGACCTGGGCCGAGTTGGCGAGGTCACCGAGGTGGACACGCGGCTCATCGAGAACTTGACCACCGCCGGGGTCGTGCCGGTCATCCCGTCGCTGGCGGTCGATCTCGCGTTCCGGTCCGCGCCGGCCGACACGCGGCACCTGCTGAACGTAAACGCCGACACCGCCGCCGCGGCCGTCGCCTGCCAGCTCGGCGCCGAAAAGCTCGTCGTGCTCACCGACACCAGCGGCATCTGGCTGGACCCGCAGAACCCGAGCTCGACCGCGTCCAGCCTCACGGCGTCCGAGTGCCGCTCGCTCATCGCGCGCGGCGTCATCGACCGCGGCATGATCCCGAAAGTCGAGGCCTGCCTGACCAGCCTGGCCGGCGGCGTGCGCAAGACGCACATCGTCGACGGTCGGCTGCGGCACAGCCTGCTCCTGGAAATCTACACCGCATGCGGCGTCGGCACGGAGATCACGACCGGCGCGCGAGAACCGGCCGCGGCAGCGAACCGCTAACCGGTGCGGCGCGTCCTTGGATTGCACACCTGAGGAAAGGTGAGGACCGTGGCAACCATCGAAACCATGACGTCTCAAGAAACGATGCATCTCTTTGACCGCTACGTCATTCCCAACTACAAGCGCTACCCGATTTCCCTGGTGCGCGGCGAGGGGGCCTACGTCTGGGACGCGGAGGGCAACCGCTACCTCGACCTCTTCCCCGGCTGGGGCTGCAACCTGCTGGGTCACTGCCCGCCCCGCGTGGTCGAGGCGGTGCGCGAGCAGGTGGGCCAGCTCATCCACGTACCGAACACCTGGTACATGGAGCCGCAGGGGCGCTTCGCCCAGCAGTTGAGCGAGCGGAGCTTCGGCGGCCAGTGCTTCTTTTGCAACTCGGGAGCCGAGGCCGTTGAGGCGGCCATCAAGCTCGCGCGCGTGCACGCGGGCAAGGGACGTTACAAGATCATCACCTGCGAGAACGGCTTCCATGGCCGCACCCTGGGCGCGCTCTCGGCCACAGCGCAGCCCAAGTACCACGAGGGGTTCGAGCCGCTGCTGGCCGGCTTCACCTACGTGCCCTACAACGATCTGGCCGCCGTCGCGCGCGCCATCGACGAGGAAACTTGCGCGGTCCTGGTCGAGCCGATCCAGGGCGAGGGCGGGGTGAACGTGCCGGACCCCGAGTACCTTCCCGGCCTGCGCCGGCTCTGCGACGAGCACCGCCTGCTGCTCGTCCTGGACGAGGTGCAGACCTGCATGGGACGAACCGGAAAGTGGTTCGCCTACCAGCACTACGACATGACCCCCGACATCATGACTTTGGCCAAGGCGTTGTCCGGCGGCATCGCCTGCGGCGCGCTCGTCGCAGAGCCCAACGTCGCCGCATCGCTCCGCCCTGGCATGCATGCCTCTACGTTCGGCGGCAACCCGGTCGCCACCCGCGCGGGGATCGCCACCATCGAGACGATCGAGGAGGAGGGGCTGCTCGAGAACGTTGAGCGGCTGGCGGCGCGGTTCCGCGAGCGGCTCGGCCGGCTCCAGTCCCCGTCCGGCGTCGTGCACCAGGTGCGTGTCCGCGGCGTCATGATCGGCATCGAGCTGGCGGTCGACGGCACTCCGGTGGTCGCGGCGTGCATGGAACGCCGGCTGCTCGTGAACTGTACCCACTCCACCGTCATCCGGCTCCTGCCGCCGATGAACCTCACGCTCGATCAGTGCGACGAGGCATGCGACACCCTGGCCGAGGTGATCCAGAAGGTTTGACTGGCTTGGACCTGGCTTGGACCTGGCTTGGACCGCGTTGAACTTCATTCCGTTTTCTGAGACGGCCTTCAAGGATGCGACACTTCGTTGCCATGTCGGACGTCACGACCGAGCAGCTCCAGCGGCTGATCGACCGCGCGATCGACCTCAAAAAGACCCCGCGCGGCCCGGCCCCGCAGCTTCCGCTGGTCGGCCGCTCGATGGCCCTGTTCTTCGAGAAGCCGTCGCTG
>JBGPMX010000409.1:0-5111 GCA_041487215.1 Planctomycetia bacterium
GGCTTTGGTCGATAGCGGAGCAGATCAAACGATTCTGCCGAGATCCATCGGAGATGCAATCGGAGCAGCCATCGATGATTCGCAAGCAAGTGCGACGACGCACAAGGGGATAGACGACGCACAAGGGGATAAGTCCAATTAATCCAGCCGAGCAGCCAAGGTTGCGGAGATGTCGTCGAGATTCGCGATCTGACCAAAGATGCGCAGTGTGGCGGAATAGTGAAAGTAGTGTTCGGTGTCCGGCGGGGGCTTACTCATGAGTAGGACGGTCTAACACTTAGGTTCAGCGGGACGGCGGGCACGAACCACGCTGAACGACACGGAACACTCTCGAGTAACCAAGACGCCTCGTAACGGCCTACAACCGCCCGCCGTCTCCGCTGGAACCTGTCGTTAGGCCACGGCTTTGACGACGGACATGGGGTCTTGCAAGTACATCTCCACAAAGGCGGGGAAAGAGTCGGCGATCTGTTTCCCCACTGGAAGCCCTCCGGTTACAAAGACAACCGGGCCGGAGCAACGATCATATTCGCAACCGAGCTTCACCCCGAAAGCGAAACACCAGATGGAGTGGTCCGCGAAAATGTAACAGTCGGGATATGCCCACCTGTCCGGATGAATGTCCGAGAGCTCTTCGCTCGCCAACTTGGTCCTTGAAAGCGGCCAAAACCGGTTGAGTGCCGTATCCATCTCGTCGTCCATGCCGTTCACTGTCTCAAAGTAGCCCCGGAGGTAGAAAAGGGGACGGGAGTCGTTTCGCTGACTTTCGGGTGAGTCGCCGTCCATCCTGTCCGCACGCCACGACGCGCCCGATCGATCACTGGCAGATCAGCGCCGCGCGGAGCGGCAGACCGCGGCGACCGGCAAGGCGATCAACACCACCATGACGATGTACTGAACGACCGGCTTGGATGGGGTCGCCTGTTCCGGAGCCAGGTCCTTCTTCACCTTCGCGGCGTGCGCGCTGGAAACCAGGCACGCCAGCGCGACCACCAGGGCGGCGAGCCAGAGCGATGGGCGAGTGAACTTCATAAGGGCAGCTCCCGAGGAATGGTGCCGCCAGAATATCAGCACGCCGACGGGATGACCAGTGGCAAGCGGCGCCGGGCGTCTCCTCGTCCCGGTGGCACGTCGCTCGAGGCTTTGCGCCAGGCGGTGCGGGTTGGCCACGAGTGAGTGTAGCAGCGTTTCTCCGAAACGCTGAAACGGGCCTCGGAGATGCCCGCCTAGACTCAGGCCTCCGCGCAACTAGACACCGCTGAAACAGGCCTCGGAGATGCCCGCCTACACTCCTGGCTCGGCGCGCTAGCAGCCGGTCGCCCTTTGAGGGTCACGTAGTCGGACGCGGCGAACCCTTCGTAGGACGGACAGGATGGTCCGTCCTACAAGCGATCATCCGGCGATCATCCTGTCGAAGAGTGACCGAGGACACCGCGGCGCGTGATGCCGAAGTGTGCGAGGGGATTACGTGAGATCCGGGCGGCGGGGGTTGTCGAGCGGCTCCCAGGCGCGCGGCACCCAGCCCTTGAGCACGGCGACGTACACCGTCTCCCCCTCGACCCAGGCGAAGACAAAGCGGCCCTGGGATCCGTACACCTTGAGCGGCTGCGTGCTCAGGCCGGTCACCACGAGCCGGCTTCGCGGGCACGCGAACACGTCCGCGTTGCTCGCTTCGGCGAGCTCGGGGCCGCGCGGATCGCGGTAGAGGAAAACCGCCACCCAGGACTCTTCCAGACTCGCACGCGCGACGCCCACCAGGTTAACAAGCCGATGCCGCTCGGGCGATGGGACCGGCGGAACGCGCAGCTGTTCGAGCTGTTCGAGGCACCAGGCGGCGAGCTGGCGGGACTCGAGCCCCGCGGGAACCCAGCGCGCGGATTCGGGCTTCGCGCGCGCCACGGCGTGCTCGCCCAGGTCGGCGGCTTGGACCGAGCGCGTGCCGGGGTGCGGCGGCCGTGACCAGAAAAGCGTGCCAAGCGCGACGAGCACGCCGGCCGCGACCAGCACACGGGCCAGACCGGGCAGCGCCGCCACGCGGCGGGGCGGGCGAGGCACGGACGCGTCCAGCCCAGCCAGGATCTTCGCGCAGAGCCCGCCAGGAACAGCAACCGCCTGCATCGCTCGCGCGATGCGCGCATCGCTGGACCGGCAGGCACGGTAGCGCTCGAGGCAGGCCGGGCACTGCTCGATGTGGCTCGCCAGCTCGCCGTCCTCCGGCCCGTCCAGCTCGTCGCGCGGGGCACGGCAGATCTCGAGAAGCTGCTCGGCTCTCTTGCAGTCCATCAGCGAACCCCCGTGGAATCGGTGCTCGGCGCCGGCTCGGCGGCCAGACCGGCACGCAGGTGCCGCTTCGCGCGTGCGAGGCGGCTCATCACGGTGCCCAGCGGCACCCCCATCTGCTCGGCGATGTCGCGATAGGAGAACTCCTCGAAGTAAAACAGGATGAGCGGCGTTCGGAACGGCTCGGGCAGCGCGTCCAGCACGCGCTGGAGCTTCTCGAGGTCCATGTCGTCGGCCGGATCCCCCGCCGCCTCGGGGTCGTCCGCCAACGTCTCGAGCGATGCGAACGAGACGACACGCGCCGAGCGGAACCCCTTGAGGAAGCAGTGCCGCAGGATGGTGCACAACCAGGAGCGCGCGGACGCCGCGTTGCGCAGCTGCGCCAGCTTCTGCTGCGCGGTGCAGAACGTCTCCTGAGTCAGATCTTCCGCGTCGGCCGCCGAACCGCTCAGGCGGTAGGCGTAGCGGTAGAGCAGCTCGTAGTGCTGGTCCACCAGTTCCCGGATGCCGAGCGGTCCCACCGGATCGGCCATTCCATCCCCTATGCTCTAATGAGATACGCCCGGGGCGCGGTTTATTCCCGCACGCGCGATGCCCAGAACAAGCGGGCCGGCGTGTTCAGGTGGATTGTACCCACGCGGCGCGGCGGTGCTCAAAGGCAAATACCGACGGTCCGCCGTCCCGGAGTGCCGGCCAGCGAAATGCCGGGGAATAAGAGGCGGCCGGGCGCATCTTGAGTAAAGGGATGGGCGGGGGGAGCGGCTTCCCCTTGCTGCGCGGTCTTTTTTTCTAGGGGAGGTCCCATGCGGAAAATCTGGATCGGTGCGGCACTCGGCTTGGCCGTGGGCGTCCTGGCAAGCCTCGGCTGCGACAACCGGCCGCAGCCGTCGCAGTCGCGGACGACGAACCCGAGTACGGCACCCATGCCACCGAAGGACATGCAACAGCAGCAAGAGCAGGCGGGCTCGTCCGAGCACACCCAGCCGGGCGCAACGAGCGAGGAGAAGGCGAACGAGCCGGCGGCCGAGCCGGCCGCCGCGGGGGACGATAAGGCTCCGCCGGCTGCGCCGCCGGGCGAGACGGAGAAAAAGGGAGCAAGCGCGGAGCCGTCGCCGACCGCGGCGGAGCCCGCGGCGAAGGAGCAGGAGAAGGAGAAGGAATAGGGGAGACCTGCCTGGCGTAAAAACCGAGCGGCCCGAGCGATCGTCGCGGCGATGGCTCGGGCCGCCTCTTTTCCGCCGCCCCACGGTGGATCTCGAGTTCAACCGCAGAGGGCGCAGAGAGCCGCAGAGAAGGAACAAAGAGCAGAGAAGCAACCGAGAAATGGTGTGTCCGTGCCATCTCGTTTCGTCCTAGCGAGGTCCTTCGCTGCGCTGGTGCCTCGCTCCGCTCAGGATGACGCATTTTTTACGCGTGCATCGCAGAGTGACGAAGTAGTGATTTCTCTTCTGTGTTCTTCTCTCCGCGCTCCTCGGCGTCCTCTGCGGTTCACTGCTTCTGCGTCGGCGTATGAGCTCTGGACGCTCGACTCCTCTCTGGCTCTCGACCCTCGACTCTGGACTCTGCTCAGAACCGCCACGCGTCGCGCAGCGTGGCCTCCTTGGGCACGACCAGAATCCCCTCGCGCACCACCGCCTCGGGCGAGTCCTCGCTGGTTTCCAGGCCGCGCGAGTTCATCACGCGGACGTCGCGGCCGATGCGGCAGTTCTTGTCGACGATCGCCCCCTCAATGACGCTCCCCGCGTCGATGCCGATGGCGGGAACACCGGTGGCGCGCGCGGCGGCGATCTGCTCGGCCGACTCGTAGAAGTCGGCCCCCATGATCACCGAGTTGCGCACGGTGACGCCCGGTCCGATGCGGCAGCGCAGGCCGATCACCGAGTTTTCGATGCGGCAGCCGGCGGCGATCACGCAGCCGTCGGCGATCAGCGTGCGGTCGATCGTGGCCCCCAGCACGCGCGAGGGGGGCAGGAAACGCGGCCGCGTGAAGATCCGCTCCCCCGGGGCGTCCATCAAGAACGGCGGGGACTCGGACGCCAGGTCCAGGTTGGCGTGCATGAACGACTTGATCGTCCCGATGTCCTCCCAGTAGCCCGTGAAGAGGTGCGCCTGGGCGTGGTGCGTCCGGATCGAACTGGGAAAGAGCTCCTTGCCGAAATCGGTGGCCGGGGACCGGACCAGCAGGTTGACGAGCACGTCGCGTCGGAACAGGTAGATGCCCATGCTGGCGAGGTACTCGCGGCCGTCGCCGCCCCCGCCGCCGGCGCCGAGCCAGGCGGGCGCCGCGCGGAACCGGCTCAAATCCTCGGACATCTTTGGCTTCTCCACGAAGCCCTGCACGCGGCCCGTCGCGTCGACCTGCATAATGCCGAACCCCTCGGCCGCCGCGCGCGACACCGGCAGCGTGGCGATGGTGACGTCCGCGCGCGACTGCCGGTGCGTGTCCAGCATCGCCTGGAAGTCCATGCTGTAGAGCTGATCGCCGGAGAGCACCAGGATGTACTCGGTCCCCCGGTCCTCGAGCGTGCGCAGGTTCTGCCGCACCGCGTCGGCCGTCCCCTGGTACCAGTCGGAGCGCTCGAGCGTCTGCTGCGCCGCCAGGATTTCGACGAACCCCTGGCTGAAGGCGTCGAACTTATAGGTGTTGCTGATGTGCCGGTGCAGGCTCGTGCTGTGGAACTGGGTGAGCACGTAGATGCGGTTGATTCCGCTGTTCAGGCAGTTGGAGATTGGGATGTCGATGAGCCGGTACTTGCCCGCCAGCGTCACCGCCGGCTTCGAGCGGAACTTGGTGAGCGGATAGAGCCGCGCGCCGCGGCCGCCGCCCAGGA
>JBGPMX010000410.1:0-5107 GCA_041487215.1 Planctomycetia bacterium
GATCCTCCTGACCGTGAGCTACGCCTGCGTCGGCTACTTCGAGTACCTGCTCTATTTCTGGGTGCCGTACTACTTCGGCGACGTGCTGAAGATGAGCACGGCCACGAGCGAGCTGGCATCGACCCTGCCGCCGCTCGCCATGAGCCTGGGCATGCCGCTGGGCGGGTGGATATCCGACCGGCTGGTGCATCGCGGCCATTATCGGCTCGGCCGTGCCTTGGTGCCGGCGGCCGCGATGATCGCGAGCGCGGTTTTCCTCCTGGGCGGCCTTTGTGCGACGTGGGCCGCGCTCCACCCGCTCTGGGTCGTCGCCTGTTTCTCGCTTGGTCTCGGAGCGATGGGCGCCGCCGAGGGGCCGGTATGGACGACGGCCATCGAGATGGGGGGCGGGCGCGGCGCGACGGCGGCGGCCATCTGCAACACCGGCGGCAATCTGGGCGGCATGATCGCCCCGGCCCTCACGCCCTGGGTGGGCACGACCTACGGCTGGGGCTACGCCATGGCGCTGAGCAGCGTGATCTGCCTGGCCGGCGCCTCGCTCTGGCTCTGGATCGACCCGCGGCCCCTACAGCCAGAGTCAGGCTAACCAGGGAATGAAGAGCGATCTAACCGCAGAGGGCGCAGAGAAACGCAGAGATCACCACGGAGACACCGAGGCACAGAGAAGAGGGAAGGGTTCTGAGAAAGCAAGAAGACAGACATCGAACCGCAGAGAACGCAGAGGACCGCGGAGAAGAAACAAAAGAGGACGACGAAAGAAGTGGTTTTCGGACTGCGATCCTCTTCTCTGCGCTTTCTGCGGTTGGCTGCATCCGGCTCCGCTTTCCGTAAGCCTCCCTGGCCCGAGTTCTGTCGCCCTTCCAGGGCTGGGATATTCCTCGGGATCGCTTCGAGGGGTTGCGCCGGGCTGCGCCCGGCTCACCCCTGGCTAACCACGGTCGCCGCTCCGCGGCTGATTCTCGGTGTTCTCTGGGGTTGGATGCGCTGGGCTCTCTGGGCTGCCGAGTTGTGTTGGCTCTGGACCCTCGACTCTTTCACGCCAGCAGCTCGGGAATCACGCGAGCGCCGCTGACGCGCACGTCCGTCAGGCTGTCCGGGCGACCATCATGGGGGAACGTGAGACGGGTGTGGTCGAGGCCCAGCGCGCAGAGCAGCGTGGCGTGCAGATCGGGAACACGCACCACGTCGCTCACCGCGCGGTAGCCGAAGTCGTCGGTCTGCCCGTGCACGTACCCGCGCCGGAACCCGCCTCCCGCGAGCCAGAGCGAGAACGCGTGGCGGTTGTGGTCGCGCCCATCGGCCCCCTGCGAAACCGGCAAGCGGCCGAACTCGCCCGTCCAGAGGACGATCGTGGAATCGAGCAGCCCGCGGCGCGCCAGATCGGCCACCAGCGCCGCGCTCGGTTGATCGGTCATGGCGCAGAGGTCCTTGAGTTTAGCCGCGTTCGCGCTGTGCGTGTCCCACGGCTGGGAGCTCAGAAAGACCTGTACGAAGCGCACCCCGTGCTCGACCAGCCGCCGTGCCAGCAGGCAGCGCTTGCCGTACTCGGCGGTCTTCGGGTTGTCCAGTCCGTAGAGCTTGCAAGTCTCTGGCGTTTCGCCGCGGATGTCGAGCACCTCGGGCACCGACAGCTGCATCCGCGCCGCGAGCTCGTAGTTGCTGATGCGCGCCTGGAGCTCGGTGCTCTCCGGGTGCCCCTGCGCGTGCAGGCTGTTGAGCTCGTTCAGGAACCGCAGCTGGTTGCGACGCGCGTCGGGCGCGAGCCCCGGCGGCGAAGCAAGGTTCGCGACCGGCGAACCGGTGGGGCGGAACGGCGTCCCCTGGTAGATTGCGGGAAGAAAGCCGGACGACCAGTTGCGCGGCCCGTCCACCGGCATTCCGCCCGGATCCGATAGCACGACGTAGGCGGGCAGATCGTGGCGTTCCGTTCCTAGGCCGTACAGCACCCAGGAGCCGAGCACCGGGCGGCCCGCGAACGTCTTGCCCGTGTGGATCATGCGCAGTGCCGCCTCGTGGTCGACCGAGTCGGTCGTCATCGAGCGGACCAGCGTGAGCTGGTCGGCGACGCGGGCCGTGTGAGGGAGCAGCTCGGAGAGCTCGGTGCCCGACGGGCCGCGCCGGGCGAACCGGAACGGCGAGGCGAGCAGCTTTCCCACCTGCGTGTGGAAGTGGACTTCCAGCGAGCCGGCGTACGCCTCGCCGTGGTGCTTGACCAGCTCGGGCTTCGGGTCGAACAGGTCCATCTGGCTCGGGCCGCCGTGCTGGAACAAGCAGATGACGGACCTGGCTCGCGCGGCGTGGTGCGGCGGCTTGAGGTCGAGCGGCCGGCCGGGGCCTTGCGGTCGTGTTTCCTGGGCCGGGGCGTCCGCGGCAAGGAGCTGCGCCAGGGCGAGCGAGCCGAGCGATCCGGCGTAGCGTGCCAGGAACGAGCGCCGGGTGATCGAGAAGAGGTTGCTGGGGTGGGGCATGGCTGGCTTGTCACTCAACATACAGGAACGGGTTGCTGGCCAGCAGCATCTGGCAGAAGTCGGTCCATGCGCGTGGCTCGCCGTTGCTCTCGGTGGCGTACAGCGCGCGTTGCCGCGTCAGGAATCCTTGCGCCGCGGCGAACTCGGGCGTCGTCGGGCTGCGGCCGCACGCCAGCAGGAACGCCTGGTGGATGCGCAAGTCGGCGTCGGGGCCCGCATCGCGCGCCAGGCGATCGGCAAATGCCGCCGCACGCCGCAGCGCGAACGCGGAGTTCAGCAGCGCCAGCGACTGCAGCGGAACCGTGGAGCTGTTGCGCGCTGTGCAGTTCGTCACGATGCTGGGCGCGTCGAACAGCTCCAGGAGGGTGACGACCTGCGTGCGCCGCTGCTGGAGATAAAGCGATCGGCGCCGCGCGCCCGCCACGTTCTCATCCACCTCGACGCTCCCCTCCGCCGTCTGCCGCGCGGCGACGTACGGGCCTCCCATGCGCGGATCGAGCTCGCCCGATACGGCGAGCATCGCGTCGCGCATCGCCTCGGCGTCCAGGCGTCGCGGCGGGAACCGCCAGAGCAGCCGGTTCTCGGGATCGACTCGGAACGCGTCCTCGCCGAGGGCGCTCGATTGCCGGTACGCAGCGGAGCTCAAGATGAGCCGGTGCACGGCTTTCAGGCTCCAGTTCCTGGCGACCAGCTCGGTCGCCATGTAATCGACGAGCGCCGGGTGGCTGGGCCTGGCTCCGGACTGACCCAGGTTGTCCGGAGTGGCGACCAGGCCCGCGCCAAAGTGGTGCTGCCAGATACGGTTCACGATGACGCGTGCGAACAGCGCGTTTCGCGGCGACGTTACCCAGCGCGCCCAGGCGCTGCGCCGTCCGGTCGCTTTGCCGGGTGCCGGCGACTGGATCGCGAATGGATCGCCCGGTGCCGACAGCGCGGACGGGACGCCCGGTTCGACCTCGGGGCCTGGCGCGTTGTGCTGCCCGCGGAGCAACACGTGATGCGCGGGCGGGTTGGGATCGCTCTCCACGAGCGCCGCGATCTGCTCGAGCGCCGGGGGGCGTTCCTTCTCGCGTTCGGCGATCGCCCGGCGGATGCTATCGCCGAGCGCGGCATATTCCGGGAACCGCTTGGCCACATCGTCCTGGCTGATCCGAAGCGGCTCCTCGAACTCCTTGAGCAGGGCCTGGTCTTCGGCCGAGCGCTTGTCGTTGGGTGTTGCGAAGGCCTTGAGCACGGCGCCCCGTTTCGCCGCCTCGACGCCCTTCAGGCGTTCTTCGGCCAGTTGCTCGCGCAACGGGCCCGCGACCGATTCCAGGCTGCCTTCGAGCGCTTTGATCTGCCGGTTGTGGCGTTCGATGCGGCGTTGCCGCTCCTGCCGCTCGCTGCGCGTCCCCACCGTGACCACCCGCTCGTTCGGCTTGAGCCACCGGTCCGGGCAGTACACCGGGTAGAAGATCGCTTGCAGGCGGTAGTACTCCTGCTGCGTGATCGGCTCGAACTTGTGGTCGTGGCAGCGGCAGCACTGGATGGTGATGCCAAGCAGGCAGCTCATGGTGTTCTGCAGGTTCCCCTCGAGCACGGTGCAGCGATCCGTGCGGACCTCGTCCGGGTTGCCGTCGCTCTCGCCCGTCCCGTCGGGCGCGTTGCGTAGGAAGTGTGTGGCGATCAGCAGCTCGCGCTGCTCGGGCAGCAGGTCGCCGTCCGGGTCGTAGCCGGCCAGCTCGTCGCCCGCCAGCTGCTCGCGGACGAAGCGGTCGTAAGGCTTGTCTTCGTTGAGCGAGTGGACGACGTAGTCGCGGTAGCGGTAGGCGAGGGGACGATCGCTGTCGGCGCTGAAGTAGCCGTTCGAGTCGGCGTAGCCGGCGGCGTCGAGCCAGTACTTTCCCCAGCGCTCCCCGTAGTGCGGCGACGCGAGATAGCGCTCGACCATGCGTTCATAAGCGTCTGGCGCGGCATCAGCCAGGAACGCCGCGAGCTCGGCCGGCGTGGGCGGGAGCCCGGTCAGGTCCAAGCTCACGCGCCGCAGCAGAGTGGCCCGCTCCGCTTCGGGGCCGAGCGAGAGCCCGTGCTCTTCGAGCGCCGCTTCGATGAAACCGTCGATATCGTTGTAAATGCGCTCGGCGTGCTGGACGGACGGGACGGCGGGGCGCACGGGATTCTGAAACGCCCAGTGCGGCGACTTGCCGGCCGGCTGGTTCGCCGGCTGCGCTCCCGGCGGCTCGACCTGAGCGGCGGCGACGCCCAGCAGCGCCAGGCAGAGCAAGCCGCGGGCGAGCCGGGCGGGATCCAGGGCGGGACAGGAGCGCTTCGGCATGGCGGCCGCTTCCGAGGTAAGACGGCGAGTGCGTGGGGCGGGTAGCTAGAAGCTCGTGCCCCGTCCTTCTCTGCATGACAGGCATCACAAACAGTTGTCATTGTATCCGCTTCGGCCGGGCCATGGCAGCCACCGGCAGTGTAATGAATTGTGGTGCCGATTATCCCCCGCTCACGTCGACCATGGCCTTGATGACGCCCGTCTGCGGCTGCGTGTAGGACGGGAAGTCGCGAATGAGATCGTCGAATGCGCTGCGGTGCGTGATCCAGGGCTCGGTCTTGATCCGCCCCTCCTCGATCAGAGCGATGATGCGCGCGAAATCGGC
>JBGPMX010000411.1:0-5103 GCA_041487215.1 Planctomycetia bacterium
CCCTGCTCTTCTGCCCGCTCGAGCCGACCCTGCTGCCCAACCGGCTGGTCCTGGCCCCGCGCGCGCGCCCGTTCGACCGCGCCGACCTGGAAGCGGCCGCCCTGCTCGCCCCGGTCCTCACCGAGGCGCTCGCGCACACCCACGAGCTCGCGGCGGTACGCGCCCGCAGCGACCGTCTCGAGTCGCTGCTCGAAGTCGCCCGGCAGCTGGCGGTCGTGCCCGACACCGCGACGCTGCTCGAACGCATCGCCAGCCACTCGACCCGGCTGCTCGGCGCCGACCGCGCCAGCATCTTTCTCTGGGACCGGGCGCGTCGCCAGGTGGTCGCCCGCCCCGCGCTGGGCGTGCCGGGGGGCGAGCTGCGGCTGGCCGACAACTTCGGCGTGGTCGGCGACGTGCTCCAGACCGGCCAGCCGGCCATCGTCAACGACGTGCGCAGCGATCCGCGTTTCGGCGCCGCGGTGGACAAACGGTCCGGCTACCAGACGCGCAGCCTGCTCTGCGTGCCGCTGGTCGATCCCGGCGGCCAGCGCGTCGGCGTCTTCGAGGTGCTCAATAAGGTCGACGGTGAGTTCACAGACGAGGACCGCGCGGCGCTCGAGCTGCTCGGCGCCCACGTGGCGGCCGCGATCGAGAGCGCGCGGGAACGCGAGAACCTGCTGCGCACCAACGCGCAGCTCACGGACGAGGCCCGGTCGCAGGCGCGCATCATCGGCTTGAGCCCCGCGATCGTCGTGCTGCGCAAGACCGTCGAGCGCGTTGCGGCCACCGACCTGCCCGTGCTGATCCAGGGCGAGAGCGGCACCGGCAAGGAGGTGGTGGCACGGGCAATCCACTACGGAGGCCCGCGGCGCGACCGGCCGTTCATTGCGGTGAACTGCGCCGCGATCGCCGAGACGCTGCTCGAGAGCGAGCTGTTCGGCCACGAGAGGGGCGCGTTCACCGACGCGCGCGAGATGCGCGCCGGCAAGTTCGAGCTCGCCTCCGGCGGCACCCCCTACCACCACGAGATCGGCGACATCTCGGCCGGCGGCCAGGCCAAGCTGCTCCGCGTGCTCGAGGAGAAAATCGTGTACCGCGTGGGCGGCTCGCAGCCCATCCCGGCCGATGCGCGGATCATCGCCGCAACCAACCGCAACCTGGCCGATGCAGTGGCCTCGGGAAAGTTCCGCCAGGACCTGTTCTTCCGCCTCACTGTGGTCACCATCGATCTGCCGCCGCTGCGCGAGCGCCAGGACGACACGCTGCTCTTGGCCGATCATTTCCTCGAGCAGTTCTGCCGCGGCGCGGGGCGGCCCACGCCGCGCATCTCCGCGGAGGCCCGCAAGCGGCTGATCGCGCACGCGTGGCCGGGAAACGTCCGCGAGCTGCGCAACCTGATGGAAAGGCTGGCGTTCCTGCACCCCGGTCCCACGATCGAACCCGACGACCTGGCGTTCATTCTCATGCCCACCCGCGACGGCGACCGCTTCGACCTTCCCCCCAACCTCGGCCTCGCCGAAGCAACCGATCACTTTCAGCGCAGCTTCATCGATGCCGCGCTCGCGCGCACGCGCGGCAACCAGGCGGAAGCCGCCCGGCTGCTCGGCCTGCACCGCTCGAACCTCTATCGCAAGATGCGGCAGCTCGGTATAGAGAGTTGAATTGTTGAACTGTTAACCAGTTGACCAGTTGACCAGTTGACCAGTTGACCAGTTGACCGGGTGACCGGGTCAGAGCCGATAGCGCGATGTTTAACCCCTACCCCGATCGTAACCAAAGCGTAGCACGATCGGGGTGGGCGCCTGACGTGACGCATGCAGTGTAGGCGGGTCTCTCCGAGACCCGCACCTCACCGTTTCGGAGAAACGCTGCTACACTAGCGGACGCCGCAGGCGTGGCGGTTAAACGAAACATGCGGCCAGGCGCCGGTGACGCATGGCCCGACCATGGCACCGATTTTGGATTTGGGTTATGCCAACCGGTCAACAGGTCAGCGGTCAACCGATCAACACTGAGGCGCAAAATGCTTCGCCGTGTGCGAAACCGGCCCGCGCGCCCGGTGTTTAATGATGCAGCCAGACCTTGAGTCCTTGCCGGCGCACAAAAAAGCAGCCATCGCCGCACCCGGAAGCTAAAATGGCGGCGCTGCCTGCGGACGCACCTTCTCGCAGGCGCACTTTTCGAGGGGGAACCAGCCATGCCGAGCACGCGACGCCCGCCGAACAGCACCCGACCCGGCCGAACGGTAGCCTGGGGACTGCTGGCCCTTGTCTGCATGGCGGCGGACCGCGGGGCGGCGGCCGACGAACCGGCCGGAGCGGGCCTGCGGCAGCGGGTGGTCTCCAGCGGCGACATCGACGCCCTGCTCGCCCAGGAGCTCGAGCAGCATGGCGCCGAGCTCTCGCCCGTCACGCGCGACGAAGACTTCCTGCGCCGCGCGTTCATCGACCTCACCGGCAAGCCGCCGGCCCCCGACCGGCTCGACCAGTTCGTGCGCGACCCGGACCCCGCCAAGCGGTCGAAGCTCATCGCCAAGCTGCTTGAAACGGACGATTACGCGCACAACTGGGCGCGCTACTGGCGTGACGTCATCCTCTACCACGCCCTGGACCGCCGCGTCGCGCTGGGCGCCAAACCGTTCGAGAACTGGATGGCCGACCAGCTCAAGAAGAACGTTCCTTGGGACAAGGTCGCCACGCAGCTGCTCACCGCGACGGGCCGCATGGACGAAGACCCGTCCACCTTCCTCATCGCCGCGCAGTTCGATCAGCAGAACATGCCGGTGAACCTGGCAGCCGAAACAACCCGCATCTTCCTGGGGATCCAGGTGCAGTGCGCGCAGTGCCACGACCACCCCTACGACCAGTGGAAGCGCGAGCAGTTCCACCAGATGGCGGCGTTCTTTGCGCGGACCCGCGCCCGCCTCGACCGCTCCAAGGACCAGCCGACGCTGGTCGTATTCTCCGTTCGCGGGGGGGGGCCGTTCGCGCGTGGCGGCGGGCCGCTCGAGTATTTCATGCCGGACAAGGAAGATCCGGAGAAGAAGATCCTCACGCAGCCCAAGTTTTTGCTCGGGCAGTCCATCGAGCCGAACCAGTCGGACCTGGACCGCCGCAACGCGCTGGCCGCACTCATCACCGACGAGTCGGACCCGTGGTTCGCCCGCGCGTACGTGAACCGGATCTGGGGCGCGCTGATGGGCGAGGGGTTCTACGAGCCGATCGACGACCTGGGGCCGGGGCGCACGCCGCGCTTCCCCGTCGTCATCAACCGCATCGCATCGGCCTGGCGTGCCTCGGACTACGACGTGAAATGGCTATTCCGGCTGGTCATGAACACCGAGGCGTACCAGCGCGAGATCCGGCCGCGCGACGCGTCGGAACAGCGGACGCCGTTCGCGTCCGTCTGCCCGACCCGCCTGAGTGCCGACCAGATCTTCGACTCGCTGGCGACCGCGCTGGGGATTGACGAATCGAGCGCCTTCGGCCCTGGACCGGGCATGCGTCCCGGCGGCATGGGCTATCCCGGCGCGCGGTTCGGCATCCGCGGCCTCTTCAACCTCCAGTTCGGCGTCGACCCGTCGGCGCCGAGCGAGGAGACGCAGGGCACCATCCCACAGGCGCTGCTGCTCATGAACAGCCCGCTCGTCGAGCGGCAGCTGTCGTCGGGCGGCAACACACTGCTCGGACGGCTGCTGCCCGTCTATGACGACGACGCGGAGGTCATCGGGCTCCTGTATAAGCGCGTGCTCGCCCGCGCGCCGAGCGACAATGAACTGGCTACTTGCCGGGCGTATATCGCCGAGGTCGGCGATCGCCGCGAGGCCTTTGAGGACGTGCTCTGGAGCCTCGTGAACTCGACCGAGTTCATCACCAAGCGGTAGGGGACAAGACCATGGCGCTGCAATCGATCGTGCGGGTCGGCGTGTCGCGTCACGGCGTGCTGAGCCGTCGCGGCTTCCTGCGTACCGTGGGCGCCGGCGCCGCGGGCATCTCCGCCCTCAGCTGGCTCGACATGATGTCGCTACGCGCCGACGATCTGCGCAAGCGCGGCATGTCCTGCATCCTGCTCTGGATGGGAGGCGGACCGAGCCAGTTTGAAACGCTCGACCCCAAGCCGGGGACCAGCACGGGGGGCGCGACCAAGGCCATCCCGACCGCCGTGTCAGGCATCCAGATCGCGGAGCACTGGCCCCAGACCGCCCGGATCATGTCCGAGCTGGCGATCATCCGTTCCATGAGCAACAAAGAGGGCAACCACCAGCGCGCCACCTACCAGCTGCACACCGGCTATGCGCCGTCGGGGTCCGTGAAGCACCCGAGCTTCGGCTCGATTGTGGCCAGCGAGCGGGGCGAGCCGGACTTCGACCTGCCGCACTTCGTGAGCATCCAGGGGCTGACGCAGGGCGCGGGATTCCTGGGCGTCGAATACGAACCGTTCGTGGTCCAGGACCCGAGCCGCCCGCCCGCGAACGTGAGCCTGGCTTCCGCCATCCCGGCCAAGCGGTTCACGCGCCGCGTCGGGCTGCTCAAGCAGCTCGAGCGCGGTTTCGCCGACTCCGGGGCGAAGAACGCCGTCGAAGACCACCAGGTCCTCTATGACAAGGCGGCCAGCATGGTACTCAGCCCGCGCGTTGGCGCGTTCGATCTTAACCAGGAATCGGACGGCACGCGCGACCAGTACGGCAGGAGCTCGTTCGGCCAGGGATGCCTGCTGGCACGGCGGCTCGTCGAGGCCGGGGTGACGTTCGTCGAGGTGCGATCCAACGGCTGGGACACACACCAGGAGAACTTCACGCGCACGCCGCAGCTGGCTCTGCAGGTGGACCCCGCGCTGGCGGCCCTGGTCAGCGATCTCAAGAGCCGCGGACGGCTCGAGAGCACGCTGGTTGTCTGGATGGGCGAATTCGGACGCACGCCCCGGATTAACCCCAACGCCGGCCGCGATCACTGGCCCCGGTCGTTCAACCTGGCGCTCGCCGGCGGCGGCGTGCGCGGCGGCCAGGTGATCGGCGCCAGCGATCGGCAGGGCGGTCATCCCATTTCCCAACGGCAGACGCCTGAAAACCTGGCGGCGACCATCTACGAAGCGTTGGAAGTCCCCCGAACCGCCACGTGGTAC
>JBGPMX010000412.1:0-5090 GCA_041487215.1 Planctomycetia bacterium
CTGGTGCAAGAGACGCCGCACTCGACCACCCGCGCGGCCAGCAAGTAGCGTCCTGAGGAGGTGGATGGCATGCCGGTCGTACGCGCGGAAGTACTCGAGGAGTTTGCGCGATCGTTGCTGAGCGCCGCCGGCATCCCGAGCGAGCACGCGCGCATTGTAGCCGAGAGCCTGGTGGGGGCGAACCTGCGCGGCCATGACTCGCACGGCGTGATGCGCATCCCTTACTACGTGGCCGCCGTGCAGGACGGCCGGCTGCACCCCGGGGCACCGCTCGTCGTGCAGAGCGAAACGCCGGCCGTGCTGGTCTGTGATGCGGGATGGGGGCTCGGCCAGGTGCAGGCGCGCCGGTTGCTCGAGCGCCTCATCCCCAAGGCCAAGAGTATGGGGGTGGCCGCCGGGGCGATGCAGGCGACCGGGCACATCGGGCGGGTCGGCGAATACGCGGAAGTGGCTGCGCGCGAGGGCCTGGCCAGCTTGGCCCTGGTAAACACGCACGGAGCGGCGCCTCGCGTGGCGCCCCCCGGGGGCAAGCGGCCGCGGCTGGGCACGAATCCGCTCTGCGTCGGCGTACCGACCGGCGCGGACCCGATCGTGCTCGACTTCGGCACGTCGGCCACGGCCGAGGGGAAGGTGCGCGTGAAGCGCATCGCCGGCGAGCTCTGCCCACCGGGCTGGCTGCTCGACCCCGACGGCCGCCCCACGCGCGACCCGAACCTGCTCTATGGCGACCCGCCCGGCTCGATCCTGCCCATGGGCGGCGATCAGGCGTACAAAGGGTTCGGCCTCGGCCTGGTCATCGACATGCTGGCCGGCGGTCTGTCGGGGGGCTGGTGCGCGCGCCCCAATCCGGAGCCCGGACTCGGCAACGACGCGGTCTTCATCCTGCTCGCCCCCGCACTCTTCGGCGGCTGGGAACACTTCCTTACCGAGGTGACGGGCGTGGCACGCCACGTGCGAAATTGTCCCACCGCCGAGGGGGTTCGCGAGATCCTCCTGCCGGGTGATCCGGAACGCCGCACTCTGGCCGAGCGATCGCGCCAGGGCATCCCGCTCGACGCCGGCAACTGGACTCAGCTGGCGAAGCTCGCCGACAAGCTGGGAGTGGCTGTGCCGCGATGAAGGCTGAAATCTTGCGCAGCGCTCCGGCAAATCGCCCGCAGACGCGCGCCGAACGAGAGATTCCCTCTAGTCTTATTCCACCGGGCAGTGTATACTCGTGTAGTTTTATGCGTCGCTGTCAAGCGGGCGACACAGGAGAGGCTAACGAGGCTGAAAGTACGACATTTCACCGCATGATGTTCCCCTCGCCCCCCCGTTCGCTCCCAGTCGTTCCGCACGACGCCGTCTCTCAAGGGCAGCCGCCGGCTGCACCCAATATGTTCCATGGTTGTTTTATGGAGGTGTTGTTTGGAGAATTCCGGTCACCCACCCAAGCGGTTTAGCGACCTGCCGCTTGACGCGCGAACCCTCGCCAGCCTCGAGAAGGTCGGCTACCTAGAACCTACTCCCATCCAGGCCGCGTTCATCCCGGAAGCCGTTTCAGGACGTGACTGCATCGGGCAGGCGCAGACCGGCACCGGCAAGACCGCCGCGTTCATCCTGCCGATCCTGCAGCGAATCCATCCGGAAGGACTCGAACCCCAGGCGATCGTGCTCGCCCCCACGCGCGAGCTCGCCGTGCAGATCGAAGCGGAGGCATGCCGGCTGGCCGAGAACCACGGCATCAACATCGTCAGCCTGTGCGGCGGCCACCCGATGCGGCAGCAGATCAACGCGCTGATGCGCGGCTGTCACGTGGTCATCGGTACTCCCGGCCGCGTGATCCACCACATCCGCAACGGGCTGCTCAAGCTGCGCCGCATCCGCTACGTCGTGCTCGACGAGGCCGACCGCATGCTCGACATTGGCTTCCGCCCGGACATCGAGCGGATCCTGCGCGAGCTGCCGGCGGAGCGCCAGACCATGCTGCTGTCCGCCACGCTCGATCAACCGGTGCGCCGCATCGCCAACCGCTACATGCGGAACCCGGTTTTCGTGGATGTCTCGCCGGAGACGATCACCGTGCCGGCGATCCGCCAGTCTTACTTCACCGTCGATCCCGAGCGCAAGTTCAACCTGCTGCTCCGGCTGATCGAACGCGACCAGCCGACCCGCGCGATCGTGTTCTGCCGGCGCAAGCGGGACGCCGAGTTCCTGGCGCACGACCTGGCGCACAAGCACCTGCACGTGGCGCGGATGCACGGCGACCTCGAGCAGGCCAAACGGAACCGGATTATGGACGCGTTCCGGTCGGGCCGCGTGCGGTTCCTGGTGTCGACCGACCTGGTCGGCCGCGGCATCGACGTGGACGACATCTCGCACATCATCAACTACGACATTCCGGAAGATCCGGAGAACTACGTGCACCGGATCGGCCGCACCGCCCGCATGGGCAAGGACGGCATCGCCTACACGTTCGTGACACCGGAGCAGGGGCCGGAGCTGACGGCGATCGAGATGTTCATCAATCAGCTGGTCGCAAGCGATCAGATCGAAGGGTTCGAGGCGTTTCGCCGCCGCAGTGCCCAGGAGCGTGCCAGTGCCTGCCGCCCGGGGCGTCGTGGTGCTCCCCGCCGTCGCGCGGTCGGCGTACGCTAACGAAGCCCTCGCCGCGCCGCTCTGGTTCGATGCATGGCCGCGTTTCGCTCACGACGAGACGCGGCCACGTTCGTTTCTAGCGGCTCCTCTTCGAATGGCCGGCGAGCGACTGTCATCCTGAGCGCAGCGAGGCACGAGCGCAGCGAAGGATCTGGTTGGCCTCGACAATATCTAGAACTAGGCCCCGTGCTCGGGCAGCGGGTAGTCCAGGATATGCAGCGACAGCCGGGGGATCTCTTGCAGCCGCCGCCACGCGCGCGTCACCCGCGTCTCCTGCTCGGCGACGTAGGCGGGATCCAGGTTCGCTTTGGCGAACGGCCCGTCCACGCTTACGGCGGGGAACTCCGGGTCGATGATGAACTGCGCGAGGCCGGGGTTGCACCGGATGTGGCGTTCCCGCGTGCGGTGCAGTGCCTCGGGCCGCACCTGCCCGAGCACGTAGCGCAGGTAGAGGTCGGAATCGGTGATCTCCGACACATCCTTGCCGCAGACGTCACAGAGGTACCCCTCTTCGCATTTGGCCATGGCTCAGGGTTGAATCGATCCATCGCCGAGTTGTTGAACGGGAAACCGGCTACTCGGGTCCTTGTCCGGTGCGGGACTTCCGACCGCCGCGCTTCGGACCGAAGGTCTGCCGGCTCGTCACGGCCCCTCACCCCGTTCCCCTCTCCCCACGCGGCGGGCGACTCCTCCGAGTCGCCCGCCGCGTGGGGAGAGGGGGCAGGGGGGAATGGTTCTCAGGTAAACTCGAGCACGTCGGCCATGGTATAGCGTCCCGGCTTCTGCGCGGCGAGGAACTTGGCGGCACGCACGGCGCCGCGGGCGTAGCAATCGCGGCTGTGCGCGCGGTGCGTGAACTCGAGCGTCTCGCCCATCAAGCTAAACAGGATGGTGTGCTCGCCGACGTTGTCGCTGACCCGGATGGCGTGGAAGCCGATCTCATCGCGCGGCCGCTCGCCCACCAGGCCCTCACGGCCGTGCACGAACCGCTTGGCGCCGGCGGCGTGCGTGATGATGCGGCCGAACTCGAGCGCCGTACCGCTCGGCGCATCCTTCTTGAACCGGTGGTGCCGCTCGAGAATTTCGATGTCGGCGTCGGCGTCCCGCAGTGCGGCCGCCGCCTCGCCCACCAGCTTCATCAGCAGGTTCACGGCCAGGCTCATGTTCGGCGCCGCGAGCAGGGCGATGTCCTGCGCCGCCTCCTCGATTTCCGCGCGCTGCTCCGCGGAGAAGCCGGTCGTCGCAACGACGACGGGCGTGCCATGTACGACGCAGTCGCGCACCAGGCTCACGGCCGCCGCCGGCGTGGAGAAATCGATCACCACGTCGGGCCGTTCGCTGAGCCGCGGCTCCAGCCGAACGCCCAGGGGCCCAAGCCCGGCGTGTACGCCGGCGTCTCGGCCCAGCGCGGGGTGCCCGGCGGCCTCGACCGCCGCCACCAGGCGGAGCTCGGGGTCTTCGTGCACCAGTTGCACGATACGGCTCCCCATGCGGCCGCCGGCCCCGTGCACCGCAACCTTCGTCTCGATCCTATTCACACGCTTCCCCTTCGCACTCGCCCGCGGCTCAAGAGTACAGCTCAATGGCGCGGAGGATGTCGTTGAGGTCGTTCGGCACGACGACCGGGCGGTTCGCGAACGTGGCGCGGCGCACGCCCCGCTTGCCGAGCACCTCGTCGAACTGCTTCTGATCGGTCCCGTGGTACGCCACGGTGGCGACCGGGTCCTTGAGCAGGTGACCGGTCAGAATGCATACGACCCGTTCGTCGGCGGCGATGACGCCGCGCGCCCGGAGCAGCCGCGCGCCGGCCACGCTGGCCGCGCTGGCCGGCTCGCACCCCAGGCCCCCGGTCCCGACCTTGGCCTTCGCGTCCAGCATCTCCTGGTCCGTCACCTCGCAGACAACTCCGCCGCAGACATCGAGCGCCCGCAGCGCCTTCTTGAGATTGACCGGCCGATTGATCTCGATGGCGCTGGCAATCGTGGATGCCTTCTTGCCGCTCGCGTCCAGCTCGGCAAAATGCCGATCGGCGCGAGTCATGTCCGGTCGCCCGGCGTTCCAGACCAGCCGCTCGTGCTCGACTAGGTGGCAGAGCGTGTTCGCGCCGGCGGCGTTCACGATGGCAAGGCGCGGCGGCCGGGCAATGAGACCCAGCTCGAGCAGCTCGGCGAACGCCTTGCCGAACGAGCTGGAGTTGCCCAGGTTGCCGCCGGGTACGACGATCCAGTCCGGCACTTCCCAGGCGAGCGCCTCGAGCACCCGGTACATGATCGTCTTCTGGCCCTCGAGCCGGAACGGGTTGACGCTGTTCGCCAGGTAGAGCCCGAGCTGCTCGGCGACTTGCTGGACGCGCTGCATGGCGTCGTCGAAGTCGCCGAGGATCTGGATGGTGAGAGCGCCGTACTCGAGCGCCTGCGACAGCTTGCCGTAGGCGATCTTGCCCGAGCCGATGA